>JAJYVB010000148.1 GCA_021792265.1 Deltaproteobacteria bacterium
ACCGATCGCAGACACTTCATAACTTCCTCCTTCTTGGCCGGCCGTTCCTCGCTTTTTCTTTCGCGAGGTCGCTCCGGCGCTGGTTGATGAAGCTGCCCTTTTATCCGACGAAGGCAGCTTCGATACTTGGCACTTCAGTCACGTATCCAACCAACAAGCGAAAGAAGCAGGGCGCCTTTTAAATCGAATTAAGTTAAAACAGACTATAGCCACGATCCCCTGGCAAGTAACAACTCACCGCTCCTCGCAGCGACGGGGTCGCTTCGGAGCGGGCTGTGTGGTGTCCGGCCGCGCCCAGCCCTCAAGCACGTTTAGCATCAGGCGGTCGGATTACACTGCAAAACCCTCTATCTGTCAAGTCTTGCATTAGTCTATTTAGTTTTTACCGACTATTCAGAGCAGCCTTGGATCTTCAACCTTTCAGGCATTGCCCGCTTAGCCAATCGCTCAGAATGCAAGTGATTGTCGGCACCGAGAGCGGATGGCGCGTCGCTTTTTCACGAGGGTGAAAACGGCGCTTGGAACTTCTTGACTGGAAAGTTTGAGGCGAGCGCTTGGAGGCTGGTTTCGAGCAGACCCACGCCCTGTGCTACGGTCATCTTCGATGGCCCGGCGCAAGAGCACGGACGAGCTCAGCCTGTTTCCGCTCAAGCCACTGACAAATCAACCGCTGGCCGATCGGATGAGGCCGCGAACGCTGGACGAGGTGGTAGGACAGGACCATCTGCTCGGCCCTGGAAAGCTGCTGCACCAGATGGTCGCTGCGCATGCCCTGCACTCGATTATCCTGTGGGGACCGCCGGGAACCGGAAAGACGACAATCGCGATCCTGCTCGCGCGCGAGTTGGGCGCAGTGTTCAGATCCATTTCAGCGGTCAGCGCGGGCGTCGCCGATTTGCGCGAGGCGATAGAGAGCGCTCGGCGCGAACTTGCGCTCGGAGGCCGGCGCCTGATCGTCTTCATCGACGAGATCCATCGCTGGAACCGCGCGCAGCAGGAGGCCTTCCTGCCGCACGTCGAAAGCGGGCTCATCACGCTCATCGGCGCCACCACCGAGAACCCCTCGTTCGAGGTGGTCGCGCCGCTGCTCTCGCGCGTTCGCGTCCTGGTTCTGAACCCGCTTTCCGACGCCGATGTCGAAACGTTGGTGCGCCGGGCGTTAGCCGATCATGAGCGAGGTTTGGGCGGCATCGGTCTCGCGCTCGAAGACCATGCGATGAGGGATCTCGTTCAGTTCGCCGGCGGCGACGCGCGCCGTGCGCTCACGACGCTGGAAATCGCGGCCGAACTGGCACGCGAGGCCCATGCATCTATCATCGGCGCCGAATTCGTGCGTGAAGCTGCCCAGCACAAGGCGCTGCTTTACGACCGCGCGGGCGAGGAGCACTACAATGTGGTCTCGGCTTTCATCAAGAGCATGCGCGGCAGCGACCCGGACGCCGCCCTCTACTGGATGATGCGGATGGTCGAGGCGGGCGAGGACCCGCTATTCATTGCGCGACGGATGGTGATTTTCGCCGCAGAAGACGTGGGTAATGCCGATCCTCGCGCGCTCACGGTCGCAATTGCGGTAAAGGAAGCGGTCGAGTTCGTGGGGATGCCCGAGGGAGCGATCCCGCTCGCGCAGGGCGTGACCTACCTGGCTGGCGCTCCCAAGTCGAACTCGTCGTATCGCGCGATGCTGCGCGCGCGTGAAGACGCGATTGCACATGGCGCGTTACCTGTCCCGCTCCATCTGCGCAATGCGCCTACACCGCTTATGCAGAAGCTGGGCTACGGGGCGGGCTACCGTTACCCTCACGATTTCAAGGACGCGGCTGCCGACCAGGAGTACATGCCGGCCGAGCTCCGCCGCCGGTTGTACTACGAACCCTCCGAACGTGGCTACGAAGCCAGGATTGGCGAGTTCCTCGCGCAGCTAAGACGCAAGCGCGACGCCGGCCGATAACTATCCCTGAGCGGCCGTAAAGAGATAGCCGCGCATTTCCAAAGCTTGGCCCTCGGAGAAACGCCAAACCTCGCCGCGCCCAGGCTTTGCTGGGCGCGGCCGATCGGGCCAAAGAATTCAGAACGGACGACTAGCCGCGCGCGCCGAGCACGGAGTCCTTGAGCGATTTCGCCGCCGTGAAACGAAGGCGGGTGCGCGCCGGGATTTTGATCGGCTCGCCGGTTGCCGGATTGCGGCCAACGCGGGCCTTGGTCCTGCGTTTGCGAAAAATCCCCAGCCCGGCCAGGCGTAGCGAACCCTCGCGCTTAAGTTCGCGCACGACCAGGCCGGAAAGCTCCTCAAGCGCTGACTTGGCCTGCTTCTTAGTAATCCCGACCTTGTCGGCTATATGGCCAGCAACCTGCGCCTGCGTCATCGTCCACCTCCTTGGGCCCAATTACGATCTCGCCAAGCTTGAACTAGGATAACACTTATTTCAAGTGGTGGTGGGGAGAAAATAGCGTTATTTTCGCGATTTCGTGAGGATTCAGATGTTGCAACCGCGTCAACGCCGCTTTCTGACGCCGCTTGGCGCGCAAGCTCGCCGGATGGTTGTCGTCCTCGCGCTTCGGTCGCTGCCCGAGATTCGCAGCATTGCGGAAGCTTGTAAATCCCGGATGAGAAGCGCTGACGGCGGTCAATCGTAACGCACCTCGATGAGAAAAAGACCACATGCGGGAGCGGTTGCGGGCGCCAGCGCGCGGTTTCGGCCTTGGATAAGCGTCTCCACCGACTCAGGAGGGAACTTGTGCCTGCCCACTGCCACCATCGTGGCCACCATCGTACGCACCATGTGTCGCAGGAAGGCGTTGGCCTCGACGCGGTAGACGAGACGCTCGCCGCTCGATGTCCACCGGCTCTCGTAAATACGGCGCACCGTGCTCCGTTCGCCCGAACCCACGGCGCGGAAAGCCGCAAAGTCGTGCTCACCGACAAACAAAGCGGCGGCCTGGCTCATCGCGTCAACGTCGAGCGGTGCGCGTACCAGCCACGCGTAGCGCCGGTCGAAAGCTGACCGGCAACCCCGGTTCAAAATCCGATACTCGTAGACGCGTCGGCGTGCGTCCCGGCGCGGGTCGAAGCCCTCGGCCACCGTTACTACCTGGCGGATGGCAATATCGGACGGAAGCAGGGCGTTGAGCGCTGACTTCAGCCTGGCCGGCTCGAAAGCATGGGGAAGCCTCGCTGCGGCTACCTGCCCGAGCGCATGTGCGCCAGCATCCGTGCGGCCCGAACACCGTACTCGTACGGCGGTCCCGAAAATGCGTGCCAGTGCGTCCTCAAGCCGTCCCTGGATCGAATCCTGACCAACCTGAAGCTGCCATCCGCAGTAATTGGAACCGTCGTACTCGACGACCAGCTTGACCTGCATTGCAGGCGTTGCCGGACTGTCCGGCACGGCGTCAGGAGCCCTGTGAAGTTGGAGCGAAGCCAGCGGCCTCGGCAGCCCACAGGGCGAACATCGCGGCCAGCCGGGGAGCGTCCAGAAGGCACCACAGCGTCGCGCCCTCCTCGGCGCAATCGAGGCTGACCAAGATCGCTTCTTGTCCCAGGGCGTCTGCCAGCGTCGGCGGCTTTTCTTCTGGTTCGACGAAAAGTAAGCCCGGACCGCTTCGAAGCCGTGCGGGCCACTGAGACGAAGCTTCTCCAGCGGACAGGTGAACGACGATGGCCGTCCCGTGGAGTGCAGGAACCCGGACCACGCGCAAGGACGGCGCTGGAGTTTTCGGTAACAGGCGAACCACCTGTGCGCGGATCGCTGCGGCTCGGGTGGCTGCGTCGGTACTGAGCACGTTGAAAGCGAGCTGCTCCTCGTCCTCCTCAAGGCCGAGCCTGCCGCTTAACGCGTCGGTTGTCTGGCGGACCAGCCTTTCCACTTCGTTGATGCCGTTAGCGCTGGCACTCTCGAGAATGGTGACTGCGAGAGCGGCTTCCTCGACGTTCAACGTCCCGATGACGACGGCAAGCGCATGTGCGGCTGGGTGGGGTGTTTCGAGCAGTCCGCCGCGCGCTGGCGCGCCAAGCTCCTCGCGCGCAACCAAGCCTGGCGCCGCCAACGGAAACTTCGAGGGCGGCCGGCCGGCGGCGCTCAGGTCGATCAGCAAGGGCCCGGGACGAGAACTGGCGATCTCGCGCGCTACGCTTGCAGGCACGGCAAGGAAGGCAATATCAAACGCCGACAGATCGCCCGGGCGGGTCAGTTCGTATACCGGCAGCGAACGTCCGGCATGTTCCACCGATTTGCCGGCGCTGCCCGCAAAAAGCTGCAGTTCGGCGTATGAAAACCCTCGCAGCTCGATCAGCTCAAGCAGTTGGCTTCCGACCGTGCCCGTCGCTCCGACGATCGCGATTCGCGGGCCGCGTTCCCCAACCGCGCTCATTCATCTTCCGGCTCGACGCTCTCGATCCGCTCGCGCACAAGCCGTCCCATCGCCTTGCATCCGACCAGTTTGGTTCCGGGCTGCTGGATATCACGCGTCCGATAGCCTTCGTGTACCACGGCTGCGACGGCTTGCTCGACCAGCTCACGCTCGGCCCGCAGCCCAAGCGAATACTCGAGCAGCATTGCCGCCGACAGGATCGCTGCCAGCGGGTTGGCCTCGTCGCGCCCGGCGATGTCGGGCGCGCTGCCGTGGATCGGCTCGTACAGCCCCAGGCGGCATCCGGCACCGTTGAGTTCGTCGCCAAGCGACGCCGACGGCAACATGCCCATCGAGCCCGCCAGCACCGAGGCTTCATCGGTCAGGATGTCGCCGAAGAGGTTTTCGGTGACAATCACGTCGAAGTCACGCGGCCGGCGCATCAGATGCATCGTCATGGCGTCGACCAGTTGATGCTCGAGGCGTACATCGGGGAAATCGCGGCTCATCTCGATAGCGAGTTCGCGCCACAGCCGGGACGAGGCAAGGATGTTGGCCTTGTCGACCGAGGTCAGTTTGCGGCGCCGGTCGAGCGCCAGCTCAAACGCAGCCTTCAGAAGGCGCCGAATCTCGGCCTCGTTGTAAACCAGGGTATCCACGGCCTCGCGGCCGCTTTTGCCGGTACGCCGCTCGCTAGGCTGGCCGAAATAGATTCCGCCGGTCAGCTCCCGGACCACTACCAGGTCGACACCCGAGACCACGTCGGGTTTGAGAGGGGAGCTGGGCACCAGTTCCTTGAAGGTGCGCACGGGTCGGAGATTGGCAAACAATTCGAGCCCCTTGCGCAGGCCAAGCAAGGCCTGCTCGGGACGTTTTTCGGCCCCTGGGTCGTCCCATTTAGGGCCGCCCACCGCGCCGAGCAGGATCGCGTCGCTATCGCGTGCCTGCTTGAGCACGTCGTCGGGAAGCGGGGTTCCCAGCGCGTCGATAGCGTGACCGCCGACCAGTGCCTCCTCGAACTCGAGGTCGATCGCCGAGCGGCGCGCCACCACCTTGAGCACCTGCACGGCCTCGCCGACAACCTCGGGCCCGATACCATCGCCTTTAAGGATCAGAACTTTGTAAGCCATTTAACGAGCGTAAGCGTCTGACTTTGAGCCCGCCGTCCTGCAGGCCGTTCGGCATCTCTGTCTCTCCGATTCCCCGAATCCCCCAGCAGGACAGCGCGCCTCAAGATGGGACGAAACAGCGGCGCGAGCGGCCGCGTCGCTACGAAAAACAAATCTCCTCCAGCGTTGCCAGCAACGCCTAGGCTTTAGCCGAACCGGATGACTTGGGCAAGTCCCACGCGGCTGCAAGATGCTGCGGTTTGCGTCCTGCCCGAAGTTCCTGGCGAACGCGCAGGCGGTTGAGAGCGTTGATCAGCGCCAGCGCACTGGCCGTCACGATATCGCTATGGGCACCCTGGCCAGCCACTGTGATTTCGTCATGGCTTACGAGGCAACTGACCTCGCCAAGGGCGTCGGTTCCACCGGTTATCGACTTCACCGAGTAGCGTTCCAGGGTCGGCGTGACTCCAGCGATCCGGTAAATCGCCTGGTAGCAGGCGTCAACCATCCCGTCTCCGCTTGCCGATGCGCTGCGCTCGACGCCGTCAACCCGCAGCGTGACCTCGGCGCACGGCATCGTTTTGCTCGACGCGGTTACCCGCAGGTCGGCCAGGGCGAGGAAGTCGGACCGTTGGCGGACCTCCTCGCCGACGAGCGCCAACAGATCCTCGTCGTATACGACCTTCTTTTTGTCACAGAGCGCCTTGAACTCGGTAAAGGCGCGTTTCAGATCGATCGCCTCCGGGTCGACGCCCAGCTCCTTGAGCCGGTTTACGAAGGCGTGGCGTCCCGAATGCTTGCCCAGGACGAGCTTGTTTGACGGTATGCCGACGTCCTCGGGCTTCATGATCTCGTAGGTGAGCCGATGCTTCAGCACGCCGTCTTGATGAATCCCGGCCTCATGGGCGAACGCGTTATCGCCGACGATCGGCTTGGTGGCGGGGATGACTTGGCCAATTGTCTGGGCGAGCAGGCGCGAAGCGGGATAGATCTGGCGCGTGTCTACCCGGCTTAGGACGCCAAACTGGTCGCGGCGCGTCCTGAGCGCCATCACGACCTCCTCCATCGAAGTGTTCCCGGCGCGCTCGCCGATCCCGTTGATGGTGCATTCGACCTGGCGCGCGCCGTTTTGCACCGCAGCGAGCGAGTTGGCGACGGCAAGGCCGAGATCGTTGTGGCAATGGGCGCTCCAGATAATCTGCTCGGCGCCCTCCACCTTCTCCCGCATGTAAGCGAACATGCGGCCGTACTCCTGGGGAATTGCATGGCCGGTGGTGTCGGGCAGGTTGACGATCCGTGCCCCGGCGCGGATAGCTTCGGTGCACACCTTGGCAAGGAACTCCCAGTCGCTGCGCGAGGCGTCCTCGCATGAGAACTCGACGTGGTCCAGATGCTGGCGTGCGCGGGAGACCGCCCAGGTCACAGCCGTCAGGACGTCCTCGCGGGTCATCTGAAGCTTGTACTTGAGATGGATGTCCGAGGTTGCGAGGAAAATATGGATTCCGGGCCGGGCTGCGCCGTCCACGGAGCGCAAAGCCTGCTCGATATCCTCCTCTCGCGTGCGCGAGAGGCTCAGCACGACTGGCCCACGCACCGCCTGGGCAACGCACCGCACGGATTCGAAGTCGCCAGGAGACGAAGCGGCAAAACCGGCCTCGATAATGTCGACGTTCAGTCGTTCGAGCTGGCGCGCGATGACGACCTTCTCCGCGACGTTCATCGTGCATCCGGGCGACTGCTCGCCGTCGCGCAGCGTGGTGTCGAAAATCCGGACGTAATCCGCGCTCTCTGCCGTCGGTGTACTCGCGTTTGCCATGGCGTTAACTCCTCAGGCCCCGTCGGCAGGCAGGCAGCTTCGCGCGAGGGAAAAGAAAACGCCCCGGGCGGCTGGCTGGCCCACCACCCGGGGCGTTCGTCGTGTTTTTCAAGCCCGCTCTCAGGCCTGCCCGGCGACGCCTCCGGCGTGGGCCCCGGTAAGGGCCAGGATAAGCAGCAGCCCCGATAGCGGACGAATAAGCATTACTGGTCAGTCTGATGGGCGCAGCCGGGGTCTGTCAAGCACCCCCTGGGGCGGGCGGGCAGAAAAACCCTTGTGGCCGTCGGGAGAGCTGCCAGCCGCGTGCCTGAAAGCGAGCTTTACCGCTGCCGCGCTCAGTCGTCCGATACTGGAGCGTCTGCGCCGGGTCCCAGCTCGCTGGTTTTGCGGGCGCCGCCAGAACCGGGCTTTCTGGCGTTGTCACTCGCCTCGGGAGGACGCTCACTGGGAACCGCCCGCAGCATCGGCATTTTTGCCGACATCCGCTCGCCGGTCGCGAGAAGATAGGGTCCTGAAGCCACGTAGGCGGCGGTCAGCAGAAATATCGTCAGCTCCGGCATAGCGAACAGAAATGCCAGGCCAACCAGGATAAGTGCCATGATTTCGACCGGCGCGCGCCGGCGCAGATGAAGCGACTTGAAGCTGGGGTATGGCACGCGCGAGATCATCAGCGCCGCGAGGCACAGCGTTAGCGGCGCCATCACGACGCTTAAGGTACCGATAGAGGCCAAGCTCAGCGGACTCCAGGCGGCTACCAACGCCGCGAGCAGAATTGCAGCGCCAGGTACGGGCAAGCCCACGAAACGGCGTTTATCGATCGCAGCGCTC
>JAJYVB010000149.1 GCA_021792265.1 Deltaproteobacteria bacterium
GCACCTGCGGTTATGGCGCCGCGCTTCGAGGCTTTTCTTCTCTGGGGCGTGACTGCGAGCGGCAAGACCGAAGTCTATCTGCGTCTTGCCCGGATGGCGCTGGAGTGCGGGGGGCAAGTGTTGGTGCTGGTGCCTGAGATCGCGCTTGCCGACGAGCTGGTCGCTTCGTTTCGAGCTCGATTTGGCGATCTGGCGGTGGTTGCTCACAGCGCCCTTGGAGTTGCGGAGCGGTGGGCGGGATGGATGGCGGCGCTTTCGGGGCGCGCGCGAATCATGATCGGGCCCCGCTCCGCCATTTTTGCCCCGCTCGCGGGGTTGCGGCTTGTCGTTGTCGACGAGGAGCACGATGCTGGCTACAAGCAGGAGGAGGGTGTTGGTTACCACGCGCGTGACCTTGCCGTAGCGCTGGGGCGCTTTGCGCGATGCCCGGTGGTGCTCGGATCGGCGACGCCCTCGGCGGAATCGTTCGCCAACGCCAAAGGCGGACGTTATCGCCTGCTGCGGCTGAGCAGCCGTATCGGTGAGCGGCCGATGGCACGCGTCGAGCTGGTAGACTTGCGCGCGCGCGCGAGCGATGGCGGAGCGGGCGCGCGAGCGGCCGGCGCAACAAGCGGTGCGCGCGCGGGAGGGGCAACGTCCCCCGATTCGATCGCGGCGCATCGCGCGGCAGAGCAGGCGCCGTCGTCGGCTCCGCTTTCGCGCGAGCTGGTGAGCGCACTGCGCGAAAATGTGGCTCGCGGAGAGCAAAGCATTCTTTTCCTTAACCGGCGCGGCTTTTATAGCTTTCTCCAGTGCCATCTCTGCGGCACCGTTCTCACGTGTCCCAACTGCAGCGTCAGCATGACGTTCCATTTGCGCGACCGTTCGCTTCGCTGCCATTACTGCAACCATCGCGACCGCGCTCCCGACGATTGTCCGGGATGCTCCGGCTACGGGCTCGGCGGCCAGGGCTTCGGGACCGAACAACTCGCTCGCCTGCTCGGCGAGCTTTTGCCGGCGGCTCGGATCGAGCGGATGGACTCGGATACGAGCGGCCGCAAGGGAGCGCGCGGCCGAATTTTGGCTGCGCTCCGGCGCGGTGAGATCGACATCCTGGTGGGCACCCAGATGGTGACCAAGGGGTTCGATTTTCCCAATGTGACGCTGGTAGGGGTCGTTTTGGCCGACTTGACGCTCAACCTTCCTGACTTCCGCGCGGCGGAACGCACTTTCCAGCTTCTGACTCAGGTCGCGGGGCGCGCCGGGCGCGGGGACCTGCCCGGCCGGGTGCTTATCCAGACCTATGCTCCGGGCCACTACAGCGTGCGCGCCGCTCGCGACCAAGACTACGCGCGGTTTATCCGGCGTGAACTGGCGCTTCGCCGCGAGCTCGGCTATCCGCCCTACGTCCGCCTCGCCCTGGTTCGCGTTGGAGGCGACGATAGCGCAGCAGCCGCCGAACTGGCGGCTCGAGCGGCAAACATGCTGCGCGCGGCGGGTGCCGAGAGCCTCTCGGTCCTCGGACCGGCACCGGCGCCGATTGAGCGCCTGCGGGGACGCTATCGATGGCAGGTGTTGGTGAAGTCGGCGCGCCGGGCACCAATGGAGCGCGCGATCGGTGCCATGCGCGAAGGAATCGCCGCAAAGGCGCAGCGCAACGGTGTTTATCTCGGGGTGGATATCGACCCCGTCAATATGATGTGAGCGCATCGTGCGCTTTGGGGAGGAGCAATGGGCTCGATTAGCGAAAAGTATTGCATAGTCGGGGTGGGCGAAACGCCCCATATGCGCCCGTCGGGACGAACCACGCTTTCGATGGCGTGTGAGGCGGTCAAAAAGGCGATGGACGATGCCGGCCTGAAACCGCGCGACATCGACGGCATGACCAGCTACCAGTTTTCAGATTCGTGCAGCTCCGATTCGGTTGCCGCCGCACTGGGTATTCGCCTGAACTACTCACATGAAATTTTGGGCGGTGGCACGAGCACGGAGGCGCTGGTTGGCAAGGCGATCGGGCTCATCGAAGCGGGCTACTGCAAGGTGATGGTAATATTTCGCTCGATGAATGGACGCTCGGGCGTACGCATGGGAGGCCAGGCACCCGAAGGTCCTGCTCCGCCGGTGCAGGCGCGGGGGTACGACCAGTTCGCGATGCACTGGGGAGCGACCTCGCCGGCGCAGTATTTCGCGCCGCTCGCGATGCGCTATCTCCGCGATAGCGGCGCGACCACAGAGGCGTTCGCAGAAGTTGCCGTGGCCCATCGCTATCATGCCAGCCTCAACCCCAAGGCTTGGTTCCGCACGCCGCTGACCATCGAGGAGCATCAGCGCTCGCGCTGGATCGTCAAACCTTTCCGCCTGCTCGATTGCTGCCTGGAGACCGACGTCGCGGCGGCCATTATTGTCACCTCGCGCGAGCGCGCCTACGATTTGCGCCAGCCGCCCGTTTTCATTATGGGCGGGCTCGCGCGCAGCAACCTTCAGACCCCGGGCAATCGCCTGTTCGCAATGGCGGGCGTCAGCCCCAAGGACGTGGACCTGGTCTCCGCCTACGACGCCTTTACCTGGACCGCGCTGCTGCTGCTCGAATACTACGGCTTTTGCGGAAAACACGAGGCGCCGGATTTTGTCAAAGGGGGTCGTTTGCAGATCGATCGCGATCTGCCGGCCAACCTGTCCGGTGGGCATCTTTCCGAGGGCTATACGCATGGCGTCGCGATGGTGATTGAAAACGTGCGCCAGCTTCGCCATCGCGCCGACGACGCTTGCCCGGGATGGGCCGAGGGCAAACACTCGTACGATCGCAAGCGGGGATGCCGCCAGGTCAGGAACGCACGCATTGCCGTCTCGATGGGCGAGGGCGGCGTTCCCGGCGCGCAGCTCGGTTCGCCGGCAGACGCCACCTCCGAGATGTATACTTCCGCACTGCTTCTGCGAGGCATATGGTCATGAGCACCGAGACTAGACGCGACTTCGAAATAGAATCGGCACGACGCGCCGGCAAGGATCGTCCGTCATCGCGAATCGACTATAGCAAGCTCGTCATCGTGCCGGACCCGGACACGGCCGAATGGTGGGCCGGTACGCACGAGCATAAGTACCTCGTCCGGCAATGCGCCGAATGCGGCCACAAGTGGTTTCCGCCTTTGCCCGCGTGCAGCAATTGCACTTCGATGAAACTTGATTGGTTCGAAACGCGCGGCACGGGGATTATTTATGGTTACGCGGTCGTGACGCAGCCGATCCTGGCGGCTTTCACGGCGGCAGTGCCGTATATAATCGGCCTGATCGATCTCGATGACTGCCTGGATATCCGGGGCGTGCCGGTCAGGGTCAAGGGGATCGTGCTGAATACCGAGGAGGAGGTGGGAATCGGCCTTCCGGTAAGAGCCGTATTCGAATCCACCGACGACCCGAACATCGTCGTTCCGCATTGGACGGTTAGCGGCGACCGGCCAGGATGTTGGCGGTTCGCTGAGAAGTAGCCTGTTACTCTTGTGGCGCCGCGTTAACAAGTTTATGGCGGTCGTTACCGGCATGGGATTCTTCGCTTCGGCAGTCCGCGCCCAGAGCGGCGATGGAAAGGCGCGCCTCGGTCATTCTGAGCGCAGCGAAGAACCTCTCTAAAATGTGTGCAGCGGCAGGCGCTATAACCGCACTGGGTTCAGTGGTTCAAATTTGTACCAATGCACCTTGTCGTCGCGTTCCTCCTTCATATGAATCACATAGAAGCCAGGCCTGTTAAAAAGGTGTATCTGATGATTGTTTAGGAGATTCATAACCCGAGTGGTCCAGATAGGAAGTATGTTTTGATAGTACCCGTAGTCGATGCCTCTTCCATAAGGATTGGCCGCGTGGGCCACCGCTCCGCATCTCCAGTACACTTCGGGGAAATCAGCCCTCGCAAGATAGTCGGGAGAACGCTTTTTTAGTTCGTGAAGCACCTTTGGGTCCTTTGATGGCACCTCAACCACTGGCACCGGATAAAACTCCGGATTTACCTTCTCCAACTCTTTCAGTAAGTCGGCGGCGTGCCACGCCTTTGAAATTTTAGAATAAACGGACGAATAGGCTTCCGCGTTCGCGATCAGCGACCCGAAAGCGATCAGCTCCAAGACCTTTCTCAATTGCAGGCAGGCGGATTCAAGAGTTGGAGGCCGGTAGAGGGCATGTCCGTACCCCGAGATGAAGTAATGTATGACTGCTATACGACGCTTGACCTCCTCCATGAGGTCGCAGTATTTGACGATGTCTGGGTCGGAAGAAATGTTCGACATGGGAGTTGGCCTTTGATTGGTGGGCGTTTTACGAATGTGAATTAGTACTTGTCCCGTTTTGCAAAGACTGGCGCATGTCCAGGTTTGGCTGAAACCTAGAAACCTAGGGAAGTCGGCCCGCCAATTGACAGTCTCGGCAGCAGGCCGACCTCCGCACTTATTTGAGAGGCGCGACGGTAAGTGAGAGCGCAGTTGCCATCGATCCCGTGGCTCACGCGGGCCGTTTCGCACGATTGCGCGCCTTGACCTGAACAAGAAGCGCGCCGAGCGTCCCTTCATAAGCCAAGAGCTCATTCAGCATCTGGAGACTTTCCGCCTCATGAACAATTTCGTGCGCTTGCATGCTCTTTAACGCCCTAATCATTTCGCAGACCGCATGCTGCTTCTCTTGATCAGTCATAACCAACACCTCGATGCCCATCATTCTCGCACAGATCAGAGCCGCACCGAGCGCAAATTTTCAGCGATCGTCACAGAGACTCGGAGCGACCTATCTATAAGGAAGGTGCCGACGAGAGCATCAGCCTTCGCGGCTGAACGTTTGTTCACGTCACCTTGACGGTGGTGCGTGGCTCGGCGGCGTGCGCGCGGTGCTAGAAGGGCTTATATTCAAGCGCGCGGCTGGTAACCTCCGGTCCGTAGCACGTGGGGAAGCGGTCATGGCGGGGGATTGAGGCTCCTGCGATGGTTGAGGTACGAGCCAAAACACTCGGGGGGATCGCCAACGATGACCCGGAATCACGCTACGCCGGTAAACGCAACCTTGGTAGCCGTGGACGCAGCCAAGAGACACGACGCCGTGCTCATGGTCCGTGTGAACCGCCGGGCGACGCTGAGCTACTTCTCCGTCACGGTGCCGAGGATCGCCGGCAAGCCCGAAGATGCCGCAACGCCGAGCGAGTTTGTGATGCTCAACCCGGTAATTGTCTGCGACGAAACCTGCCCGCGCACTCGCGGTGCGAGGCGACCCTTGAATTGAAGCTCGACCGCCGCCCCGGGCGCGAGTTCGATCGGCGGGTCGAAGACCAACTGAGTCGCCGCGCCCGGTGATTTGAACTCCGTCCGGTCGCGGTCGCGGCCGTCGACGAGGGTCATCGTTATTGAGGAGAACACCGACGGATCGCTGACCGCCAGCGTTGCGTCAGTGATGGTTTCGAAGAGATTGCTCAGGTTGCTGATCCAGACCGCGCCCGCCTTGACCGTCCTGTCGGCGCGACCATGCTTTGCTTCCGGCGACGGTATCACCATCGCCCCGCCCGGGTGCGGGCCCGTCGGCGGGTCGTACAATTCGGAGCTTGCCGTTACCGCGAAGGTGGAATTCTCGCCTCCGTTCAGTAGCACAAAGCCGCTGTTCAGCGCGACGGCGGCTTGGCCGTAACGCGCACTCAGCATCGGCCCCGCCGCGGGGGTGAAGTCCTGCAGGAACGGATCGTAGATCTCGCCGCTGTCAAGCACGGTCGAACTGCCGCTTTCGCCACCCGCGATCATGACGGTGCCGTCGGACAGCATGGTTGCGGTATGCAGGTAGCGCGCAGAGTTCATCGGACCCACCGCGACGAATTTTCCGGGCGCCGCTTTTCCCTTGGTCACGACCCCGGGAATGTAGAGTTCCGCCGCATTCAGGGCACCCTTGCTGTTGACTCCCCCCGCAATCAGCACAGAGCAATCTGTAAGCAGCGTCGCCGTATGGAACGCGCGCGCGTTTAACATCCCGGCACTCTTGCCGGAACCCGTGCTTGCAAAGCTGTCCGTGGCCGGGTTGTAGATTTCCGCGCTTGAGAGATAGTTGCCGTTCGGGTCACGCCCGCCTGCGATCAGCACTGTGCCGTCGCACAAGGTCGTGGCTGTGTGATAGACGCGCGCCGTGACGAGGTTGTGCGAAGAGGTCTTGCCCTTGACGGTCACCCGAGTGATGTTGAAGCTGCCGTTGCCCTTGCCGTCCGGCACAAACAGGTCACTACTGTTCAGGACCACGCCCGCCGCGTTCTCGCCGCCGGCAATCAGGATATCTCCGTTCGACAGTAGCGTCGAAGTGTGACCGAAGCGCGGGGTGGACATCGGGGTCGTAGTGGCCGCGATGCTGCCGATCCCTCCGACCTGTTCGGTATATATTTCGGCGGCCGCCGTTACGCCGCCGGCAGACGTTACGCCGCCCGCAATCAGAATCTGGTTCGCCGTGCCATTTACGAACGAGGTAGCGGTATGGAACGAGCGTGGCACGGTCAGCGTCGGCCCCGCGCTATAGCTGGCGCCGTCGTAAATCTCTGTGCTGCTGAGCGCACCCAGTACGGCATTCTGGCCGCCCGCAACGAAGACCCTTCCATCCTGCAACATAGTGGCAGTTTGGAACTGGCGCGGCTCAAGCATCTGGCCGGTCGGCACGAACATTCCGGGTGTCGGATCGAACAGATCGGCCTCATTGGTGTTCCCGGAGTCAGTTCCAGTGGTGGTGCCGCCTGCCAGCAGCACAGTCCCGTCAACCAGCACAGTCGCTGTATGGAAGGACCGGGCCACGTTCATCCGGGCCGCGGTTGGCGTGAAGCTCTGCGTCGCTGGATCGTAAATGTCGGCACTCGACAGCGGGGTCAGCGTGTCATCCATGCCGCCCGCAAGCAGCACCGTGCCATCCTGAAGCAGGCTAGCGCTATGTGAAACCCGCGAATCACTCATCGATGCGGCGAGCTGAGTGAAGGTCCGCGCAATGGGATTGTAGATCTCCGCGCTGGGCAGCGCGTTGGTTGCGAACATTGGCCTGTTGCCTGAGGCGCCGCCGGCGATCAATACCGTGCCGTCGTTGAGCAATGTCGCGGTGTGCGATGAGCGCGAGTCAACCATGCGGCCGACACTGAAGAAGTTGTCCCGCGTGGGCTCGTAGATCTCCGCGCTGTTGGTAGGCGAGACGCTGCTACTTGTGGTGTTGCCGCCCGTGAGCAGGACGGTGCCGTCGTTGAGCAGCGTCGCGGCGTAATTTGCGCGCTGGCTCTTCATCGTACTGGAGGAGGGCGTGAAGGTCAGGAGTGAGGGATCGAAAATGTCGGCGGTGAAGAGAACACCGCTGGTGGAGTTGCCGCTATTGCAGGTACTGCCGCACACTCCGCCGGCGACCAGGACGGTGCCATTTTCGAGCCGTGTCGCCGTATGGAACGCGCGCGCCGAGCTCATCGCGCCTACCGCGCTGAACGTCCCAGTGGAAGGGTTATAGAGCTCCGCACTGGAGAGAACCGAACCAGTGTTATCGATCCCGCCCGCGATCAGCACGCGGCCGTCATTGAGCAACGTGGCGGTGTGCCCGGTCCGCGCCACCGTCATGGTGGCGCTGAGGGTAGTTGTGACCCCGGTCGCGGGATCGAAAATTTCTGCGGTGTTCTGCACCGTGTCCGTGTCGTCGGTGCCACCGGTAATCAGCACGGTGCCGTTGTTGAGCAGCGTCGCCGTGTGATTCTCGAGCTTCACGTTCAGCGCATGGGCAATGAAGACCGCCGAGCTCGCGCTGGTTGTGGCCCGCGCCGGCGGGGCCGTCAGCACCATCGCCAACCCGATTATTGAAAGCTGTACTCTTAGTAATGCTTGCGACGCGCGCGCCAGACGTTGCATCATCCCCCCTCCTCCTCCGCCTCATCCGATCGCGGCAGTGGGCCTGCTTAACTTAATCGCGCCAGAAATTCGCGACGCTTACTTTACAGACTTGTCCAACCTGTGTCTAGCAGCTGTACTCGTCCAGTACATGGGTGACACATTTGGAGTTTCCCAGTCATGGCGCGCGAGGCGCGCCGGCGTCAAGGGCAACCGCGCTCGGCGCGGCGCCTGGGGCGTCCCTTGACCCCGGCCC
>JAJYVB010000150.1 GCA_021792265.1 Deltaproteobacteria bacterium
CGAGCGAGGAGCCAACCTGTTTCCGGCGTTTCTCCACTTAGAAGCCCACGGCACCAAACAGCCAAATCTTTCGCCCGACGCGGCGAAATATCTTACCGGCATGGGATCGGCCGCCGCGTGCGTGGAGATTCTGTTCGGTCATGTCGTCGCTATCCTCCACTCGGCTAGCTACTCAACGGCCAACGCGACCGCACTACGGCAGGGTTGGCCGCGAATCCCGCTCCCGGCTTCCGAGGGGATGCTGACGCAGTCGGCCGAACTGGGGCGTGGGGTGGCGGCGTTGCTGGACGTTGACTGCGCCATAACAGGCGTCACGCAGGGTGAGATCCGGAGCGAGCTGAAGTTAATCGCAGTGGCTTCAAGCGTAAGCGGCGGCTCGCTCAACCCCGATGTCGGCGATCTGGACGTTACTGCCGGGTGGGGACATTTTGGCAAGGGCGGTGCCGTCATGCCCGCCAAAGGGAGGGTCTTTGAGCGCGATTACACGACCAAGGAGCGCGAGGCGGTCACCGCAGGCGCCGCCGCGCTGGGCCTTTCGGCGGAACGCGCCTTTGAGCTGCTGGGCTCACGCACGCTCGACGTTTACCTGAACAACATCGCCTATTGGAGAAATGTCCCGTCTCGCGTTTGGGAGTACACGATCGGCGGCTACCAAGTCATCAAGAAATGGCTCAGCTACCGAGAGCGCGAGATTCTCGGGCGCGGCCTCACAACCGAAGAGGTCCACGGGGTCACCGCAATCGCGCGGCGCATCGCCGCGATTCTCCTTCTCGAACCGAAGCTCGACGCCAACTACGAGGCGGTCGCGAAGTCGGCGCACCGATGACCACCCTCGAACGGACCAGAAACATTCCGTCGCTGTTACGCTGCTGCCGCTCCTTGACGCGGTCCGACGCTTTGCCAGTATTCACTCGCCATGCGGCCAAGCGGGGGCAGGCTCGGCCGCGCGTGATGGCACGTCCCCCGCAGAACTTGTCTGGCGGCGCGCATTTGTCCTAGGTTTCTTTTGGTCTAACGGGAAAATCTTTTGGAAGAATCGAAAGAGCCAAAAGACCGCGACCTCAAAGTCATTGCGCGCGACGAACGTTCGCTGCTCAGGCGTGCGGTCAGAATCCTGCGCGTCCAGGACCTGATGGCGCTGTTGATGGTCGCCGCGACGGTCTCCAGTGCAATTGCCACCTGGCGCTCAAGCCAAATCGCGCACCAGATACTTCGTTCCGCTTATCGCCCGTACGTTGGCGTGCGCGAAATGGAAATCGACCTCTCGAATCCGCAAAAGCCCCAGGTGAAGATCGAAATCGTCAATTTCGGAACAATCCCGGCCGAGAAGATGGTGCTGGACGTATCAAAGACCGTTGGCGGAAAACCCGTTCCAGACTTCGAAGACAAACCTGACGTGGCAGTCACGGTGGGGGTGCTAACGCCCTCAGCCCCTGATTACTTTGGCTCGTTCCTCTCAACTCATGACGTTCAGGCTGTAACGACTGGTAAATCGCAGCTTTTGGTGCGGGTTCGGATTACATACGATGATGCGGCGCGCAATCACTATTGTTACGACGAGACTTTCGGATACTTTGCGCCAACGCGCCGGTTTTCTCCCTCCCAAGGCACCGATCGGTGTTCATGAGCGCCGTTCCTGAGCCGAGGTTGACAGGCGCCCTGAAGTGAACCGTCGGCGCGCTTCTGCAATTCACACAAACCAAGGACCCTCCCGCTGCGAATTACCTTGGCTCCGCGCATCGTATCGGGTTCCAAACGGGCTTAGTCGCCCGACGTCTGGCCGGTCTGCCGTTAGTCTTTCGCTATCCGGCCCGCGGAGCGTGCGCCTCTGCGGGCTTCCGAGCCGCCGGCTTCGGCATGGGATCGTCTTGGGCGATGCCGGACAGCACGACCGGCGGCCGGTCTGGGAATTCAGCGACCAGCGCCAAAGTGCCGCCCATCGCCTTGATCGTTTTGCGCAGCGTGGACAGCAGAAGGTCGCTGCGTTTTTCCAGGCGCGAAACGCTGTCCTGTGTGATCCCGAGGGCTTTGGCTATGCGGACCTGTGTAAGCTTGCGTGCGCGGCGCAGCTCGCGCAAGGTCATCTCCTCGGCGATCAGCTCCGCCGCGCGGGTCTCGACTGCCTTGCGCTGCGCAGCGCTCAACCGCCTGATTTTATCGTTCACGTTCACGGTCATGGTTAGCTCTACTCGTAATATGGTACCCAAGCCATATGATACCAGGTCCATATACAGCGCCGTGAGCCTGCCTTTTGGGGTGGCACACCGAAGACGTGAGCCCCGTCTCCGAGCCTTCCCTAAAAAAGCATGAAGCCTCTCGCCAGCACCACGCTAGCGCCGCTCCTTGACAAGGTCCGACGCTTTGCCAGTATGAATTCGCCGTGTGGCCAAGCGGGGGCAGGGCCGGCTGCGCGCAATATCCTCTGTCAGAGGTGGGCCGAAGATGAACGGCGGACACGACGTGGGCGGGATGCATGGTCTAGGGCCAATCATCCGCGAGACGAACGAGCCGATCTTCCATACCGAATGGGAACGACGGGTATTCGGCCTCCAGTTGAGCACGCTTGGCCCGCTCTTCAACCCGGACGAGATGCGCCACGGGATCGAGCGGATGCATCCCGTGCATTACCTGGCCTCCCGGTATTACGAACATTGGCTCTGCACGATGGAGACCAACTTCCTCGAGAAGGGCATCATCGCGCGCGAGGAGTACGGCGCCCGGATTCGGCAGTTCCTCGAGGACCCCTCCCAGCGTCCGCCGCACGTCGAAAATCCCGAACGCGCTGAGCATCTGATGGAGGCGGTGCGCCGGGGAGACTCAACCAGTGCCAGCATTGCTGAAAGACCGCGCTTCAAGCCCGGCGACCGCGTCCTGACGCGCACGATCAGCCCCAAGGGCCATACCCGCCTGCCCCGCTACGCGCGCGGCAAGCGCGGCGAAATAGTCAGGGTCCACGGCGCTTTCGTATTCCCCGACACGAGCGCCCACGGGCTGGGACCCAATCCCCAGTACGTCTACACGGTGCGGTTCGCGGGCGAAGAGCTATGGGGCCGCGACGCCGAACCGAATTCAACCGTGCACCTGGATTGCTGGGAGGACTACCTCGAGGCGGCACGGGGTACGCGCGCGCCGCGGGTCAGTAAACAGCGATTGTCAGTTAAGGGTGCGAAATGAGCACGACGGCACAACATCGCGGAAGCCCGCTTCCCGTCGGTGAGCAGTATCCGCTCGACGAGCGCGAGCTGGAGGCGAGGGCGCGGGCGCTTGAGTCGCTGCTGATCGAAAAAGGCCTTGTCAGCAGCGACATGATCGAAAAGGCCGTCCACGCGTACGAGAACGACATCGGCCCGATGCTTGGCGCCAGGGTTGTCGCGCGCGCCTGGACCGACCCGCAGTTCAAGCAGCGCCTGCTGGACAACGCCACCGCCGCATGCGCCGAAATGGACATCGGCGGGATGCAGGGCGAACATATGGTCTGCGTGGAAAACACGGCACGGGTCCACAACGTCGTCTGTTGCACGCTCTGCTCATGCTACCCGTGGCCGGTGCTCGGCCTCCCGCCCACCTGGTACAAGCATCCCCAGTATCGCGCCAAAATCGTTGCCGACCCACGCCGTACCCTGCGCGAGGAGTTTGGCCTTGCGATCCCCGGCAACGTTGAACTGCGCGTCTGGGACAGCAGCGCCGAGATCCGCTACTGGGTCCTTCCCGAACGGCCGGCGGGCAGCGAAGGCATGAGCGAAGGCGAGCTGGCAGGGCTGGTGACTCGGGAGTCGATGATAGGAGTGGCCAAGGCGAAATCTCCTATCGGGAGCAGAGAGCAGTGAGCGAGCCCGAGCCGCAAATTGAGGTTGACCCGCGGATCGCGGACGTCATCCCGCGCAAAAGCGGAGAGCCCTTGTTTCGCGCCGCATGGGAGAAGCGCGCCTTCGGGCTTGCCGTGGCCCTGTGCGAAAAGGGGTTGATTCCGTTCGACGACCTGCGATGGCGCGTGGCCGCGGCAATCAGCACCTGGGAGCGCGCCAGCCAGAATCAGGAACTCCGATTCAGCTTCTTCGAACGCTGGCTGCTCGCGCTCGAACGCCTGGTCGTCGACCGCGGTATCGTCTCGCGCGAAGACTTGAACCGCCGGGCCGCCGAACGCTCATGACCACCTCGGCACCACGAGCCGGTACGAAGGCTGAGCGTCACGCGATCATTCAATTCCTCCAGCATGCGCATCGCCGCGCCGAAGGTCACCTGGAAGATTTCGAAGCCGCGCTGGAGCGCGGCATGATCGACGAAGATCCTTGCGAGCGCGCGGCTGCGGAGCTGCGGCTTCATCTATACACCGAGGAAGAGATCCTTTTCCCATGCGCCAGCGGTTCGCTTGCCGGTGCGATAGCCGGCCTGAAGGACCAGCATGGACGCCTGAGCGATCTACTCGGCGAATTTCAGGCGCTGGTACGCGAGCGCGCTGCTATCCCGCGAATCCGCCAAGCGCTCTTCGCTCTGAACAACCTGCTCGCCGCTCACAGCGCAACCGAAGACCTCGGCGTTTATCCGGACCTTGTTTCGGCGCTCGGAACCGGCAAGGCGCGCGCCCTATTACGCGAGGTTGACCGTGCAGACCTGCCGTCAGGATGGATTTGCAGCGCACGGCGACGACCGAGCGGCGAATCGCAGGCCGTCTCAAACTGAATTCATTTGCGGTCGGCGCTGCCGCCTTGAAAAGCTAAACTTCGGAAAATTGATTGGCTCCCCGGGCCGGATTCGAACCAGCGACTTGACGGTTAACAGCCGTCCGCTCTACCGACTGAGCTACCGGGGAGCAGAATTCAGAGCCGGATGATCCTTGCTATCCGCCCGCGCGCTCGAAATCAAGTGACCGCACGATCCGGACATCATCTTTGGCGATCGTTCGCGGATGTTCGTGTCTGTAGTTGAATCGCGCAGCCGCGGGTGATCGCCTGACGCCACTCGACCGTTGGTGCGACGTGCCGTGAGCGCAGCCAAATTCGACGCGCTCTGTCCAGAGCTTTCAAGCGATCAACGAAGGGATGCAGCGCGACCGGCTCGCGGACGCGATGTCATGTTGGCGTCGCTCGAAACAGGTGACTGCCCCCTTGGAGTGCAAAGCCGACCGTCGCGTTTATGCAACGTCTCGTCAGAATTGAATCTAATTACAGCTAAATTATGATGATAAAAGCAAAATAACGTCAATTGCTATGCGTTGGCACACAGGTTGCGTTAAACCGAGGCTAGAAACCTACTGCAAGTCGAACCGATAACTGGACGCAAGTTAGGCGGAAATTTTATGCGTGACAACAGATTCGACTGCATCATTAACCCATGCAGCAGTGCAACGTTTCCTGATCGATTGTTGCCATGATGCACACGGATCCATCTTTTCGTTGGCTGGCACGGCGCCTGTTGACAGTGGCCGAACCGTTGGACGAAGATGAGTACCTGAGGTTTGCAGTTCTGCCACAGCCAGACGACAGTATTGCAACTGCTTCCGTAACGGCCCAGTCGGCACGGGTAATTATTGGTGACGAGGATCGCTCCGTCCTTTCTGTCATGACTCAGGCTCTGCGCAACGCGGGCTTCGAGTGTGAATCGTTCACGACCGGGCAAGCGGTTCTGACCGCACTCAAACAGCGCGGCGCCGAGGTCGTGATCGTTTCGATGAGCCTCTCGGGCATCGGCGGTTTCGATCTGATGGCGCAGGTAAAAACCAAGTGGCCGGATGTCGCGGTGGTTCTGGTGGCGTCCGAGCCTAGCGTTGACAATGCCGTTGCCGCAATGCGACAGGGAGCTTTCGACTTACTCTCAAAGCCGATCGGCGAGGCAGAGCTGTGCGAATCGGTCACGCGGGCCGTCGAGATGGGGTCGCTCAAGCGGGAGAACCGCCGCCTGCGCCAGGCACTCGATCTCGCCAGCAGCGCAGCAGGATTCATCGCCGAGAGCGCTTCGAGCAAGGCGTTGGTTGCGATTGTACGACGGGTTGCCCCAGCTCGCTCCCCTACCCTTTTGGAGGGCGAAAGCGGCACCGGTAAGGAGCTGGTCGCCCGGATGCTCCATTACTGGAGCAAACGCGCGGACGGGCCCTTCATCGCGGTAAACTGCAAAGCGTTTGCTGACGGCGTGGTCGAGAGCGAACTGTTTGGCCACGAGAAGGGCTCCTTCACGGGTGCCATCGCCGCGCGCGCCGGGGTTTTCGAGCGCGCTTCCGGAGGCACTCTCTTCCTCGACGAAATTGCGGAGGCCGGTCCCGACTTTCAGGCCAAACTGCTCCGTGTGCTCGAAGACGGAGAGGTTTTGCGCGTGGGTGCATCGAAGCCCCGCAAGGTCGACGTGCGTATCCTAGCCGCGACTAATCGCGTGCTGCGCAAGGAAGTTGCCTCGGGGCGCTTCCGCGCCGATCTCTTCTTCCGCTTGAACGTTATCCCGATCCGGATCCTTCCGTTGCGTGAACGCCACGACGACATCCTGCCGCTGGCACACCATTTCCTGGCGTTTCACTCGGCCGAGCTCGGCCGGCCGCTATCGCTTGCCACCGAGGCAGAACGGCTTCTGCAGGAATATAGCTGGCCGGGCAACGTGCGCGAACTCGAGAACGTCGTGGAGCGTGCAGTCGTTATGAGCGGAGCGGAAGTCCTGGGGCCCGAGGCATTTGCGCTCGACAACCTGGACATCGGCGAAGGCTCAGCCGAGGCCGGGGAACAGACCGTGGCTGGAACGTTGCAGGAATGCCTGGACCGGGCTGCAGCCGTCCGCATCCGCCGCGCCTTGGCCGCTGCAGGCGGCAATCGAGTCGAGGCTGCCAGCGCACTTGGCGTCGACCGGACTACGCTATATCGCTTGATGCGGAAGCTCGGGCTCCAGGAAGCTGCCGGAGCCCCTCATACCGAAAGCGGGGAAGACGTCGCCTGAATTTCCCGGCCCGCGCCGGGGTCTTCACCCTCCCGTCAAGGTGTGCATCACTTGGATGATGGCGGGGCCGACGATGACCATGATCATCGCCGGTAGCACGAACAGGACCAGCGGAAAGAGGATCTTGATCGTGGCCTTTTGGGCCGCCTCTTCGGCGCGCAGCTTGCGCCGTGCGCGGAGCTGATCAGAGCTGGCCCGCAGCGCCGGAGCCATCTGGGCACCGAGCTGTTCGCTTTGGATGAGAGTGGCGGCCAGCGGCTTGACATCCTCGACGGCGCTGCGTTCCGCCAGGCTGCGTAATGCCTGTCCGAGCGAGGCGCCAGCCGATATCTCGGCGCCAACCAATGATAGCTCCTGTCCGATTTCCTGTTGCTGGCGTTCCGTCTCCCGGCCCACGATTTTGATCGCCTCGAACAGGCCCAGCCCAGCCTCGACGCAAACCACCAGAAGGTCGAGGGCGTCGGAAAGCTGGCGGGCGATCTGCCGTTGGCGCCCGCGAGCACGGCGGATCAGGTAATAGCTGGGCGCCAGGAATCCAACAGCCGCACCGCAAAAGAACATCAGGAAGGCGCGTGAGAAGCCTCCCGCCATGTAACCTAAGACCAGACCGAGCACTCCGGCGGCCAGCGTCGTAATCAGCCGGATTGCCTGGAAGGTTCGGGCCACGTCAGAGCGCAGAAGCCCTGCCTGAGCGACAATCTGGGAGAGCTTTTCACCGGCAGGCGTGTCCGACTTGGGAGCCGGCAGCTTGCGCGCCAGCCATTCTACAAGCGCGTGTCCCAGAGTGTCAGGTATCGCTTCCCCATCGTCGTCGAAGGTGTGCGCCATCCGCTGTTTGATGGCCAGTTCGTTCAGACGCTGCTCGACGAGGCGATGGCTGCCGTAGAGATACACGTACAGCGCGGTGGCGGCCACTCCGAGCAAGCTCACAAAAGCGATCATCGTCAACAGCATGTTCGTGCCTAATAGTCGAGGCGCAATAGGCGCCGAATTGTGAAGAGTGCGGCCGCGTCCATAACAATTGCACTCTTCAGAATCTTCAATCCCGTCGGGTCGTGAAACAGCACGCCCGTATAACTGGGCTGCATCAGGCTGAAAACGCCGAGCACCACGACCGGCAGCAGGCC
>JAJYVB010000151.1 GCA_021792265.1 Deltaproteobacteria bacterium
GATTATTCCGTACCGGGGCGGCTGGATCGACTTCGAGTTCGATCCGCGCGACGTGTTCCATGTGCGGATCGACCGGCGCCGCAAGTTTCCGGCCACGGTGCTGCTGCGCGCGCTCGGGATGACGACCGAGGATCTGCTCAACTACTTCTACCGCAAGGACGTCATTCTGCTAAGCGAGCGCCAGCTTGCCAAACAGGTTATCCCAGAGCAGCTTTTGGGGAGCCGGGTTAGCCGCGACGTGCGCGAGCCAAAAAGCGGCGACGTGATAGCGCGCGAGGGCCGCAAGTTCAACAAGGCGATTGTGCGCGCCCTCGAGCAGGCACGCATCAGCGAAATCCCGATTGCCCTTGACGAGGTTATCGGACGAATTTCGGCGCACGACATAGCGGATCCGGCCACCGGCGAGGTGCTCCTTCAGACCAACGAGGAGATCACCGAGGAAGGCCTCGAGCGGCTGCGGGCGGCGGGCGTCAAGCGGATCGAAGTGCTCTTTACCGGCGACCAGCCCGGCGGCGGGCCGATCCGGCTCACGCTGGCTCAGGATAAGCTTTCCACGCCCGAGGAGGCGGTCATCGAGATCTACCGGCGCCTGCGCCCGGGCGATCCGCCGACGCGGGCGACCGCAACCGCCTTCTTCCACGATCTCTTTTTCAATCCCGAGCGCTATGACCTGTCGCGGGTGGGACGGCTTAAGCTCAATCACAAGCTCAAACTGGACGTTCCGCTGGACCACGGCACCTTGCGCCGCGAGGACATCCTCGAAGTGGTTCGCTATCTCCTCGAGCTTAAGAACGGCAACGGCCAGGTCGACGATATCGACCATCTTGGCAACCGGCGGGTGCGCACGGTCGGCGAGCTGGTGGAGAACCAGTTCCGCATCGGGCTGGTGCGCATGGAGCGGGCGATAAAGGAGCGGATGAGCCTGCAGGATATCGAGACGCTGATGCCGCAGGAGCTGGTCAACTACAAGCCGGCTTCGGCGGTTATCAAGGAGTTCTTCGGCTCCTCGCAGCTCTCGCAGTTCATGGATCAGACCAACCCGCTCTCCGAGATCGCTCACAAGCGCCGGCTCTCAGCGCTGGGGCCCGGAGGGCTTACCCGCGAGCGTGCCGGTTTCGAGGTGCGCGACGTTCATCCCACCCACTACGGGCGGGTCTGCCCGATCGAGACACCCGAGGGGCCGAACATCGGCCTTATCGCCGCGCTCTCGACTTACGCCCGGGTAAACGAGTTCGGTTTCATCGAGACGCCGTACCGCGAGGTCGAGAAGGGGAGAGTGACCGACCGGGTGGTCTTCCTGTCGGCGCTCGAAGAGGAGGACAAGGTAATTGCGCAGGCCAACGCTGCGCTGGACAGCCACGGCCGGTTCACCGGCGAACTGGTCTCGGCACGCATCGGCGGCGAGTTTACCGTGGTGCGGGCCGACGAAGTCCAGTACATGGACGTCTCTCCCAACCAGCTCGTGTCGGTGGTGGCCTCGCTCATCCCGTTCTTGGAGAACGATGACGCAAACCGTGCGCTGATGGGCTCGAACATGCAGCGCCAGGCGGTGCCGCTGCTCAAGGCCGAAGCGCCGCTGGTCGGCGTGGGCCTTGAGAAAACCGTGGGGCGCGACTCGGGCGTGATCGTCATCGCCAGGCGCGACGGTATCGTCGAGAGCGTGGACGCCGAGCGGATTGTAGTGCGCGCCGAACGCCAGAGCCGCAACCCGCGCGATGCCGGCGTCGATATCTACAACCTGGTCAAGTACCAGCGCTCCAACCAGAATACATGCATCAACCAGCGCCCGGTCGTGACCAAGGGCGAGCGCGTGAAAGCCGGCGACGTCCTGGCCGACGGTCCATCGACCGACCTCGGCGAGCTGGCTCTGGGACGCAACGTTCTGGTCGCCTTCATGCCCTGGGGCGGCTACAACTTCGAGGATTCGATCCTCATTTCCGAGCGCGTCGTCAAGGAAGACTTTTTCACTTCGGTGCATATCGAGGAGTTCGAATGCATCGCGCGCGACACCAAGCTGGGACCTGAAGAGGTCACCCGCGACATCCCGAACGTTGGCGAAGAGGCGCTGCGCAACCTCGATTCGAGCGGCATTATCCGGATTGGCGCCGAGGTCCGGCCAGGCGACATCCTGGTGGGAAAGATAACTCCCAAGGGCGAAACTCAGCTAAGCCCCGAAGAGAAGCTCCTGCGGGCGATCTTCGGCGAGAAGGCAGGCGAGGTGCGCGATACGAGCCTGCGGGTGCCGCCAGGCGTCGAAGGCACGGTTATCGACGCCCGGGTCTTTTCGCGCCGCGGCGCGCCCCGGGACCATCGCGCCCAGGAGATTCTTGCCCTTGAGGCTGAGCGGTTGCGCCAGGACGAGGCGGAGGAGGTGCGGGTCATCAACCAGGAGACCCGGCGCAAACTCAAGCGCGCTCTGGCGGGCAAGAAACTGGCGGGGCGCCTGCTTGCCGACGACCGCCGCGTAATCCTGCAAAAGGGCGAGGCGGTGACCGAGAAGCTCCTCGACGAGCTGGCGGTGCCGCTGTGGAGCCAATTGCGGGTCGAGGACGAGCACGCCGCGGCCGAGGCGGCGGCGGCGCTGGAAACCATGGAAGCCAGCGTCGAGGCGGTGCATTCGCATTACGAGGCCAAGGTCGAGCGCCTCAAGGCGGGCGACGAGCTGGCGCCTGGCGTCATCAAGATGATCAAGGTCTTCGTCGCGATCCGGCGCCGGCTGCAGGTAGGCGACAAGATGGCAGGGCGTCATGGCAACAAGGGCGTGCTGTCGCGGATTCTTCCCGAGGAGGACATGCCCTTTACGGCCGACGGCACGCCGGTAGACGTCGTGCTTAACCCCTTGGGCGTGCCGTCGCGCATGAACGTTGGCCAGATCCTGGAGACGCATCTGGGATGGGCGGCGCAGGAGCTGGGACGGCAGATCGAACGTCTGCTGCATGACAGCCCGAGCGCGGCGCAGCTCAAGCGCCGTTTGCGCGAGGTCTTTCCGGAACGCGAGCATCAGGAGTTCATCGAATCGCTATCGGATGCCGACGTTGAGAAGCTGGCGGCCAAGTGCGTGCATGGAACCCATGTGGCCTCGCCGGTGTTCGACGGTGCGCGCGAGGAAGAGATTTTCGAACTTCTTAAGCGCTCCGGTCTTCCCGAAACCGGCCAATGCACGCTCTACGACGGGCGCACCGGGCGGCCCTTCGAGCAGCTGGTGACGGTTGGCGTGATGTACATGATGAAGCTGCATCATCTGGTCGAGGACAAGATTCACGCGCGCTCGACCGGGCCCTACAGCCTGGTCACGCAGCAGCCGCTCGGCGGCAAGGCGCAGTTTGGCGGCCAGCGGCTAGGTGAGATGGAAGTTTGGGCGCTCGAGGCCTACGGCGCGGCTTACACCCTGCAGGAGATGCTGACGGTGAAGTCCGACGACGTGGCCGGGCGCACGCGCATGTACGAAGCAATCGTCAAGGGCGAGAACACGTTGGAGCCCGGCCTTCCGGAGTCGTTCAACGTGATGGTCAAGGAGCTGCAGTCGCTCTGCCTGAACGTGGAGCTGCTGGAGCAGGCGCCCGAGCGCAAGCCGGCGGAGATGCGCTAAAGGGGAACGGAGCAGATGGAAGATCTATTCGGTCTTTTCGAGAAGCCCAAAAACCCGCTGTTGTTTAACGCGATCCGGATCGCCATCGCCTCGCCGGAAATGATCCGCTCGTGGTCGCACGGCGAGGTGAAGAAGCCCGAAACCATCAACTACCGCACCTTCAAACCTGAGCGCGACGGCCTGTTTTGCGCGAAGATCTTCGGGCCGACCAAGGATTTCGAGTGCAACTGCGGCAAGTACAAGCGCATGCGCCATCGGGGCGTGGTGTGCGAAAAATGCGGCGTCGAGGTGATCCAGTCCAAGGTGCGCCGCGAGCGCATGGGGCATATCGACCTGGCGGCGCCGGTCGCGCACATCTGGTTTTTGCGCTCGCTGCCTTCGCGGATCGGCACGCTCCTGGACATGACGCTCAAGGAGCTCGAGAAGGTTCTGTACTTCGAATCCTACGTGGTGACCGATCCCGGCGAGACTCCGCTTCAGTACAAGGAGCTGCTCACCGAGCGCAAGTACCGCGAGGCGCGCACGCAGTACGGGGTGAGCTTCAAGGCCGAGATGGGGGCCGAAGCGATCCGCACGCTGCTCGGGCAGCTCAAGCTTGACGATCTGGCCCAGGAGCTGCGCGCCGAGATGAAGGCGACCCAGAGCGAGGCGCGGCGCAGGAAGGTCGCCAAGCGTCTCAAGGTGGTAAACGCCTTGCGCGAGTCGGGCAACCGGCCCGAATGGCTCATCCTGACCATCTTGCCAGTCATTCCGCCCGATCTCCGCCCGCTGGTGCCGCTTGAGGGCGGGCGTTTTGCGACCTCCGACTTGAACGACCTCTATCGGCGCGTGATAAACCGCAACAACCGCCTCAAGCGCCTCATCGAGCTGAGCGCTCCGGACATCATCATCCGCAACGAAAAGCGGATGCTCCAGGAAGCGGTAGACGCGCTGTTCGACAACGGCCGGCGGGGGCGGGCGATAACCGGGCCCTCGAAGCGGCCGCTCAAGTCGCTGAGCGACATGCTCAAGGGCAAGTCCGGGCGCTTTCGCCAGAATTTGCTCGGCAAGCGCGTGGACTATTCGGGCCGTTCGGTCATCGTAGTCGGGCCTGAACTTCGGCTGCATCAATGCGGACTGCCCAAGAAGATGGCGCTCGAGCTGTTCAAACCCTTTATCTACGGCAAGCTCGAGGAGAAGGGCTACGTCACCACCATCAAGAGCGCCAAGAAGATGGTGGAAAAGGAGAGCAAGGAAGTCTGGGACATCCTCGACGAGGTGATCCGCGAGCATCCGGTGCTCCTGAACCGGGCGCCCACGCTTCATCGCCTCGGCATCCAGGCTTTCGAGCCGGTGCTCATCGAGGGCCGGGCGATCCAGCTCCATCCGCTGGTCTGCGTGGCCTACAATGCCGACTTCGACGGCGACCAGATGGCGGTGCACGTTCCGCTTTCGATCGAGGCCCAGGTCGAATCGCGGGCGCTGATGATGTCGACCAACAACATCCTGTCGCCGGCTAGTGGCAAGCCAATCATCGTGCCCACCCAGGATATGGTACTGGGCCTCTACTACCTGACGCGCGAACGTCCGCTGGCGCGCGGCGAGGGCAAGCGCTTCGCAAGTCCCGCCGAGGTGCGCATCGCGTACGATCACGGCGCTGTGGACCTGCACGCGCGCATCAAGGTCAGGGTTCCGGTCACCAAGGGCGAGGAGGGCATGCCCTACTCGGAATCCGAGGCGGACGAGGGCGCGCCCGAGGACTACTCCGGCAACGGCGCCGGCACGAAGGCGGAGGCTGCACTGGAAACCGTCGAGACGACCGTGGGGCGCGTGCTGCTCTACGAGATCGTTCCGCCCGGGGTCCCGTTCGCCGAAGTCAACCGCACGATGAAGAAGAAGGAGCTCGGCGCCCTCATCGACTACGTCTACCGGCGCGCCGGCAACAAGGCGACGGTAATTTTCGCCGACCGCCTGAAAGACATCGGCTTTGCTTTCGCCACCCAGGCCGGAATTTCGATTTCCATCAACGACATGACTATCCCGCCGCAAAAGGCGGCGCTCCTGGAAGAAGCGCAGGCGCAAGTCGCCGAGATTCAGAAGCAGTACAACAACGGCGTCATTACCGACGGCGAGCGCTACAACAAGGTGGTCGATATCTGGGCCGAGGTCCAGGACAAAATCGGCGGCGCCGTGATCAAGGGGCTGGCGACCCAGGCGTACGGACGGGATGAGAAGGGCAACGAGGTCAGGGGCCCGTCCTTCAACCCAATCTTCATAATGGCCGACTCAGGGGCGCGCGGCTCGGAGCAGCAGATTCGCCAGCTCGCAGGTTTGCGCGGCCTGATGGCTAAGCCCTCCGGCGAAATCATCGAGACCCCGATCACCGCCAACTTCCGCGAAGGGCTGACGGTGCTGCAGTACTTCATCTCGACCCACGGTGCACGCAAGGGCCTGGCGGATACGGCGCTCAAGACGGCCAATTCGGGTTATCTCACCCGCCGGCTGGTCGACGTCGCCCAGGACTCGATCATTCTCGAGGAGGATTGCGGCACACTCGACGGGATCGAGATGACGCCGCTGGTGGAAGGCGGGGAGGTAATCGAGGGCCTCGGAGACCGGGTGCTCGGACGGGTGGCGCTCGAGGATATCCGCGATCCATTCACCAACGAAGTCCTGGTGCGGGCCAACGAGATGATCGACGAGGACCGGGTCGCGCGTATCGAGGAAGCGGGCCTCGAGCGAGTCAAGATCCGATCGGTCCTGACCTGCCAGTCGCGCCAGGGCGTGTGCATTCGATGCTACGGGCGCGACCTGGCACGCGGCGAACTGGTAAACATCGGCGAAGCCATCGGTATCATGGCGGCGCAATCCATCGGTGAGCCGGGCACGCAGCTCACCATGCGCACCTTCCATATCGGCGGCACGGCGAGCCGGCGCGCTGAGCAGACCACGCTCGAAGCGCGCACCGAGGGCCTTATCCGGCTCTTCAACGTCAACACGGTCGAAAGCCGTGACGGCGCGCTGGTGGTGATGTCGCGCTCGGGCGAGGTCGCTGTGGTGGCCCCGGTCACCGACGAGCGCGGGCAGGTGCGCGAGCGCGAGCGCGAGCGCTACCCGCTGGTCTACGGCGCAAAGCTGCGCCTGCGCGACGGCAACCGGGTCAAGGCGGGCCAACTGATCGCGGAATGGGATCCCTACACCATGCCGATAATCACCGAGGTTGGCGGCACGGTGAAGTACGGCGACATCATCGAGGGCAAGACGATGGAGGAGCGCGTGGACGAGCGCACCGGCGCACGTTCCAACGTCATCGTCGAGTATAAGGACCTCGACGTGCGCCCGCGCATCTCAATCAAGGACGAGCACAACCGAACGGCGAAGATTGCGGGTACGGAGCAGTACGCACGTTACTTCCTGCCGGTGGGCGCCTACATCAACGTGCCCGAAGGGACGACGGTCTCGCCCGGCGACGTTATCGCCAAGATGCCGCGCGAAACCACCAAGACCAAGGACATTACCGGCGGCCTGCCGCGCGTGGCCGAGCTGTTCGAGGCGCGCAAGCCCAAAGAGCATGCGGTCATCTCGGAGATCGACGGGCGGGTCTCCTTTGGCAAAGACACCAAGGGCAAGCGCAAGGTGGTGGTCACGCCCGAGATCGGCGAGCCGCGCGAGTACCCGATTCCCAAGGGCAAGCACATCGGCGTTCACGAGGGCGACGTGGTGAAGGCGGGCGAGGCGCTGATGGAGGGCTCGTCCAATCCTCACGACATCCTTACTATCCTGGGCGAAAAGGCGCTCGCCAAATACCTGGTGGACGAAATCCAGGAGATCTACCGGCTTCAGGGCGTGCGCATCAACGACAAGCACATCGAAGTGATCGTGCGCCAGATGCTGCGGCGGGTCAGGATCAAGGAGGTTGGAGATACCGACTTCCTGACCGGCGACCAGGTTGAGAAATGGCGCTTCGACGAGGAGAACGCCCGGGTGCTCACAAAGGGCGGCGAACCGGCGATCGCTGAGCCGCTGCTGCTCGGCATTACGAAGGCGTCGCTCTCAACGGAGAGTTTCATTTCAGCGGCGTCCTTCCAGGAAACTACCCGAGTGCTGACCGAAGCGGCGCTAAATGGGAAGGTGGATTGTCTCGTCGGACTGAAGGAGAATGTGATTATGGGCCGTCTCATCCCGGCTGGTACCGGGACGGCGGCGTATCAGAATCCTGAGGTGAGAGTAGAAGGGGCTGTGGAAGCACCTGTCGCGTTGGCACCTCAGGTTGAGGTGCCTGCGGCAGGAGGCAATTGACAAAAAAGGATGGGTCGCTTATAAAGTGAGATTCCCCCCAAGGGCGAGGCTTTTGTCCTTGGGGGGTTC
>JAJYVB010000152.1 GCA_021792265.1 Deltaproteobacteria bacterium
GCATCGCCGAACAGTCTTGTTTCCAGGAACTGCCTGAATTGCTTCAACAGGGCATGGATACGGTTTTTTTCCGTCGAATCGATTGCGCGCACCGAACCGCCGGGTTGGATGCTGAGGGTATGGGGCCATTTTCCTGCAAGATAGCCCATCAGGCGCAAAAAGGCCGCTCGCGCAGGCAGGATTTCGCTCGCAGCGCTACCCACCATCGCCTTGAAGCGCGCAGCAACTTCGGGAAACCATGGCCTGTCGCGGTAACTATCGCACGCGAAATCAGGCATAAAAAAAAGGTAAAAATGCGTGATGTGATCGGCAAGATTTTCGTTGGCGAGAATCAGGTTGCAGGCCCATTGGCCATTGACCGGGGTTTCCAGCCCCATCAGATCGGCGAGCGCATAGGAAGCCGCCGTCGACTGCGACACCGAGCAGATTCCGCAGATCCTGGGCGCAATGGTTAGCGCATCGAGCGGATCCTTGCCTTGCAGAATCTGCTCGAAACCCCGGTACAACGGAGAATTCACATAAGCCGAATTCACCCGCCCCTCTCCGATTTCGAGGGCCACCTCCAGATCGCCTTCCACCCGGTTGAACGGGCCCACCAGAATTCTGCTCATTTCGTCTTGCGTATTGCCGGAGGAAAAACAAGGTGATCGGACACGGCATTCTCAATGAGGCGCTTCGGAGTGGCGGATTTGGAAAGGGACGAGAGCACCATGAACCACGCCTTGGGCATGTCGCTGGGCAGGCTGGTCGGAATACCGGCGACCTTGCGGGTCTGGCCGAACGCGTGCGGCGGGCGCTCGAAAGAGCGCGGCCGGACGCCCGATTCGAGGGCGTTGCGGTGCAGGCGATGGCGCCGCCGGGACTCGACCTGTTCGTCGGGGCGAAAAATGACGATCGCTTTGGCGCGCAGGTGATAGCAGGCGTTGGCGGGATTTTCCTCGAAGTTCTCGGCGACACGTCGCTAAGGCTTGCGCCCGCCGGTCCTGCCGAGGCGCTCGAGATGCTGAGCGAGCTCCAGGGCGCGCCGCTGCTTTTCGGTGTCAGAGGCGGTCCGCGGCTGGACGTCGAAGCGCTGGCTGGCCTCATTTCGTCCATTTCGCGGCTGGCTGCCGACAATCCCGGACTGCGCGAACTGGATCTGAATCCTGTTCGTCTCTATCCGAAGGGCTTCCTCGTGCTCGACGCCAGGGCACTGCTTGCGCGGCCGGCGCCGAGTACGCGCGAGCCAGAGGCTGACGCGCTTCGCACGCGGCGCCTTGCCAACCTGGCGCGCGGATTCGCTGCCCGGACGGTCGCGGTGGTCGGCGACAAACGCGCTAACAGTTACATGTGGCTTCACGCGCTCAATCGGTTTACCGGCCGTCTGTATTCGGTCCAGGTCGATCCGAATGAGATTCCCGAGATCGAAGCGATGGGGGTGAAAAACTGCCGAAGCCTTGCCGAAATCGCAGAGCCAATCGATTACGCCGTAGTAGCGGTGCCGCGCCCGGTGGCGCCGCGAATCCTGCGCGACGCGATCGCCAGGCAGGTCGGCGCGATAAGCTTCTTCACCTCGGGGTTTTCCGAGACCGGCGAGGATGTCGGCCGCAAACTCGAAACCGAGCTCAAGGAAATTGCCGGGAAATCCGACATCGCGCTGGTCGGTCCCAACTGCATGGGACTGGTCAACCCGGCGATTGGGCTGCTTAACTACCGCGACCAGCCCGTCGCTCAGGGCGGCTCGGCCTGCTTCATCTCCCAAAGCGGTACCCATACGGTGAACTTCTGCCTGCAGGCGCCGCATTGGGGCGTAGGCGTCAACAAGGCAGCGTCTGCGGGCAACGTTCTGATACTGAGCGCCGCTGAGTATCTCGACGTGATGGCCGAGGATCCCGCCACGCGCGTTATCGGCCTCTATCTGGAAGGCGTCGGCGACGGCCGCCGGTTGCTGGCGAGCCTGCGCCGCGCGGCCGCGCGCTATCCGGTCTTCCTCTGGAAGGGCGGCACGACGGCGCCGGGCGAGCGCGCGACCTTCTCTCACACGGCTTCGCTGGCTACGGCGCGGGTGCTATGGCAGGCGCTGGTGCGCCAGGGCGGCGGCGCTGAAGTTACAAGCCTTGACGCGATGATCGACGCGATGCAGGTGGTTCTGAAGGCGCGACCGCTTTCGGGCCGGCGGGTGGGTCTCGTCGCAATGACCGGCGGGCAGTCGGTCGTGATTACCGACATCTTTGCCAACGCCGGCCTTGAAGTGCCGACCCTCTCCGAGGCTTCGTACCGGGATCTCCAGGGCTTCTTCAACATCGTGGGCGGCAGTTATCGCAATCCGCTCGACGCGGGCGGAACGATCGGCACCGACCTCAACCAGGGAATCCTCGAGCGCATCCTCGACATCCTCGACCGCGACGCCAACCTTGACGCGGTCGTGCTTGAGATTTCTACCGGCCTGCGAGGCGGCGCGTGGGCAAAGCATGAGGAGCAACTAACCGAGCTGCTCGACCGTTTGGCCGCTTTCGCGCGGCGCACGGCGAAAACTTTCGGCGTCGTTCTCCACCCGGCCCATCTGGAAACGCTCGTGGCGCGCGCCAGGCAGATGGCGATCGAACGCGGCCTGGTGGTCTTCGCCAGCTTCGAGCGGGCCGCCGCCGCGATATGTACGGTTGCGGAAAGCGCCGAACGCCGCCGCCGTCTCGCCGCTCAGGGATAAGGTCGATGCAGGCTCGTCCCACGGCGGCTACGAGGCGGCTCGGCTTTGCGCGCGCAGGTCTGCGGCCGCGCGCGGCGGCATCGCCCCGAAGCGGGGCTGGCGAATAATCGTAAGCGCCCACAGGCGGTTATTGCCGTCCACAATAGCGAGCGCCTTGCCGTCAGGCGACCAGCTCGTTGCGATCGGTCCTCCGGCCCTCCCGCTTCCGAGCGGCACCACGACACCCGCCGGTACCGAGTAAAGGAACATCCAGTGCAACGGAGCGACCGGACCTGGCGCGTATAAGCCGACGGCGGCCGTATCGGTAGCCAGGGTGTAGTCCATTGTGCTTTGCGCGAGCAGGAGCGGAACGGTCTGAACCGCCAGCGACTTGACGTTGACGTAGTACGGGGCGAGCGAGAGCGTCGCAACGTCGGCCGGGACCGGAGCGTCAGGGGTCCGCACGGCACTTTGCCACGTTACCTGCTGGCTGCCGAGCGCAACGGCGGTCCCGGCGCTGCTCCAGGCCGCGGCCGTCGAGGAGACGGCCACCAGCCCGCCGTGGCCCGTCTCAGCATCGTAGTAGAAGACGGCGGGAATCCGGTTGACGGGATTGAGCGCCGAATAAAGGAAGCGCTTCTGGAACCAACCGAGCACACGAATCGGTCCCCCAACCGGAAGCTTACGGCATGACCCGGTGTTCCTATCGATCAGCACCGGATTGGATCTGCTGTCGCCCTGGCCGACGGCGAAGCTGCCGTCGGGGCTCCATGAGAGCGCCGAAAGTGTGCAGTCAATCGAAAGCCTTGCGGAAGGGCTGCTTCCCGACACGTTGATGACGTAGATATCGTTGTTGGCCGCCGGCGTCTGGGTACCCACAAGCGGTGTCGGTGCGGTGATTGCGGGTGCCCCAGCGCCAGCCACTGAGACGGTACGACGCGGGGCAAAGGCAACGGTATTCGGTCCCAGCCACGCGAGGCTAACCATGTCGAAGTCGCCTTCTAACGCTGCGGCCCGGTAGGCCGATCCGGATGAGATGAGCGTGCTGAGGATGAGTTCGGTCCGATGCGTGATGGGGAGAAATCGGACGACAGCGATCATCGTTCCGTCGGGATTCGGGGCCAGGGCAACTATTCGGCTGGGCTGCGGCGGCGGCGAATCGGCAACAATCAGTTGTGCCTTGCGCAGGTCAGCGCGTGCGAACCCGATCAGTTCCGTCCTGGGACCGACGTGGCCGGCGACGGCGACCATCGCGGCATTGTCCAGCCACATCGGCGCGACCTCGGTGTCGGGCACGAAACCCGGCGGAAGCACCGTCTGCCCCTCGACATCCACGCCGGATGCCAGATCAAGCGTCGCCGTGTGTCCGGTAGCAAGCGCGCGCTGGGCGGCAGCGGCCCGCGCTTTGGCAGTTGCCGAAGTTCCACGTAGCGCTGAAATCGCGCCGCATCCGGGCGCAGTCGTCATTGCGCAGGATACAGCTATGAGCACCGCCCAGAGGCTGCACGGCGCTCGCCGGGTTTTCCCGGTCCTAAGCCATAAGACGGGTCGCAGTTTCATCAGCCGGTACATGAGAGACCTGCGCATCGAAAAAGGTTAGTCTCAGCCTGTGGGCATCATCAATCTGGTCAGGTGGCTGTCGAGAGCGGGCAGGTGGATTCTCGACAGTCTTGCAAGTCCGCTTCGACGTGTGGCCGCGGTCCTGCTATTGGCAGCGCTCTGCGCGGTCGTGGCTCTGTTTCGCGGAGAGCACTGGACGGGCGTTATCCTGCTGATACTGACGCTCGGGGCGGCGGCCGTTCTTTACGCCACGCTCGTTCGTCCTGCGCTCATCCCGCGCGGCTCGACTCTGTGGATCAGGCTCCACGGCCCGCTGCCGGAACAGGCACCTCATCTGCCGCTGGGCTGGCTGCTGGGCCACGCGCCGACAGCGCTCTTCGACGTGCGCCGAGCGCTGGTCGCCGCGCGCAACGATGACCGGCTGCGGGCGGTGGTCGTCGAGTTGGGAGGCACGGACGCCGGGCTCGGAACTGCCGAGGAGCTGCACGAGCTGTTGGCGGCGATCGGGGCTGCGGGCAAGCGTACGGTCGCGCTCCTGGTTGGGGATGCGGTGACAGTACGCGACTACCTGGTTGCCTGCGCCGCCAAGGAAGTCGTGATCAACCCGGACGCGACGCTGATGATGCTCGGCTCGGCGGCAGGCAGCCTCTTTCTCAAAGGAGCGTTCGACAAGGCCGGCGTCGAAGCACAGACGATTCAGTGGAAGCAGTACAAGGGCGCGGCCGAGATGTTTTCGCGCGAGGCGATGTCGCCGGCGCTGCGGGAAAGCCTCGAGGCGCTGGTCGAGCAGTGGCGCTCGGTGGTTGCCGATCATGCCGGTAAGGCGAGGAAACTTGCCGTCGAGTCGGCACGCCAGCTTCTGGGCGCGGGCTTTCTGAGCGCGCGCGCGGCCTGTGAGAGCGGGCTGGTGGATCGTCAGGGTTATGGCGAGGATTTTCGGGCTGAGCTCGACGGCGATCAATGGGAACGGCGTCTGATCGACCTGCGCCGTTACCTGTGGCGCAGGCGCTACCTCGCGATGATGGGCGGACGGCGCGCGCGCCTGGGCGTTATCTTCGGGGTTGGGCCGGTGCTGGCATCCGACGCGCCGGGCGGCGGCGAGTTCATGAGCGGCGAGTCGACGGCGGCGGCAATCCGGCGGGCGGCGTCGGATCCGAGCGTGCGCGCGATCGTCTTCCGGGTCAATTCGCCGGGAGGGTCGGCGGTCGGGTCGGAGCTTATCTGGCGCGCGGTCGCAGATGCGCGCCAGCGCGGCAAACCAGTGGTCGTCTCGATGGGCGACGTTGCGGGGTCGGGCGGTTACTACGTTGCCGCAGGTGCCGACGCGATCGTTGCCGAGCCGGCGACGGTCACGGGTTCCATTGGCGTCTTCTACGTCAAGTTTAACCTGGGCAAGCTGATGGCTCGGCTTGGCGTGCGGCTCGAATCCGTAAAGAGCGATCCGATAAGCGACGCGCTTTCGCCCGTTCGCCCGTTGGACAGCTCCGAACTGCAGCAGCTTGACGGCGTGATGGCAGAGCTTTACGCGAACTTCACGGCGCGCGTGTCCGAGGGACGAAAGCTTTCACCCGAGCGCGCCGAAGCGGCCGCCCAGGGAAGGCTTTGGAGCGGGCAGGCGGCCATGGACCTCGGCCTCATCGACGAATTCGGCGGCTTCGAACGCGCCATCGAACTAGCGCGCGCTAAGGCCGGGATCGCGCCTGACCAGCCTCATGAGCTGGCCGTCTATATGCCTCAGCCGCTGATCTACGGGCTGCGCTCGCTGCTATGGCCTGCGGCGTCGCCGGGCACGGAACTGGCCCGACTTGTCGCGGGGGTGCCGGAGACGTGGACTCAGGCGCTGCTCGTGCTTCTTAAACAAGGCGGCCCCACGCTGCTTTGCCCGTTCCTTGCGGGTTGGTAAAAAAGTCTTTTCACCAACCTGTTTTCGTCACCGCGGCGCATGCACGCGGCCCGGGCTTGCAGGGCGGGGTTACGCAGGCCTGATATTCTGACCTTCCAGGGTCGCGCGGTCGACGATTCCGGTTTCACCGTACTTGCGCACCGCCTCTTCAATTTCTTTCATTATCTCGCCCACCGGTTTTTCCAGGTCGAGCGCCAGGGCGTGAGGCTGCCTGGCCTTGAGGCCGGTGTTCCAGTAAACCTCGAAGCGATTGCCTTCCGGGTCGAGGGCGTAGACGCCAATCGCATTGCCGTGCGACAGGACGACGTCGATCGGAACGTGGTGCTCCTTGAAGCGCCGGTAAAAGCCGAGGACGTCTTCGAACGTGTTGCATCGGAAGGAGATCTGCTGCATCAGCATGGCGTCGGCACCGACGTTGCGGCCCCGGCACAGCAGAAGTTCGTGATGTTCCACTTCGGGGCGTGCGCTCATAAACACCATCCCCAATTCAGGGTCCTCGTCGGTCACCGTCAGTCCGAGCACGTCGCGGTAGAAGGCCGTTTCCTTCTCGAGGTCCTCGACGTGCAAGCCAACGTGTCCGAGCCGCGCAATCGATGGTCCGGCCATTTTGCGCCCTCCTGACGAGCGAAATTTCGCTTACGCTATACCACGCGAGTTCTGGTATCGGCAATCGGCGGTCGTGACTGGCGCCGATTCAGACGCCGCGCCGAAGTTCCTCGCGGATCGAGTACATCTTCTGGCGCGCCTCGGTTATAAAGGCGTCGAGGTTAAGCCGATGGTTGGCGAAAATCCCGCTGGGTGAGCCGTCCATCACGACAAACGGTTTGAGCTTCGCCGCCTTGCCTAGCCGCTTTATCGTTTCGACAAAAAGCTTGGCGAGCACGGGGTCATCCTTAATAGGTACCGCGTACTCGCGCTGCAGCGCCTGCATCATGTGGTACATCACGTGGGCGTAGCCCTGCGCGTGGTAAAAGTAGTCGTCGGTGTCCCAGGGCTCGACCGGGCTGCCGTCGTCCAGGCGTGTGCGATACAGGTTGGCGTGGGCATCGCCGAGCAGGTCCGTCCAGGCCTGAAAGAGCCGGATGAGTTCGACGTTGCGCTGGTTCAGTTCGCGCGAAGTACGAGGGCTGGCGTGCAGGCCGGCGACGTACATACGCAGATGGCGTACGCCGTCCTCGTACTTGGACTCGGCCGAGGGCAAAATCCAGCGGGTTGCGTCGTTGCGGAAGTCGGTGTCTGCGATCACGAGGTTGGGGTCATACTCGTTGGAGGAAACCTTGGTCAGGTGATCCTTGAAGACCCGCATCGTTTCGCGTACGGCCATTATGATGCCGAGCTGGCGATTGGCGTTATTGTCGGCCAGCAGATGGGGTCCCCAAAAAAAGAGGTCGTTTGGCCTCCATCCGAAGCCTGTGTGCAACTCGTGGTCCATGATTGCCGCCAGCGTTGAGGCGTAGATCTCGCCCGGCACGAACGGCTTGCCGGGCGGAAAGTGAGCGGCGATGTCGTAGCCGAGATGGTCATGGCGCTTCTGGCCAAAATGGAGCGCCGCGTTGATCAGAAAAATCAATCCAGCGACACCGAGGAGCGCAACTAGAACTCGTTTAAGGTGCATCGGTCCAGTCCAGGTCCTCCGCTAGCAGAGTGGTGACAAATCCTTGTCACCACTCTGCTCCCCTCACTGTAGTCTCTCCCATAGGGAGAGAGCTAAAGGAAAGAAGCCAGTTT
>JAJYVB010000153.1 GCA_021792265.1 Deltaproteobacteria bacterium
ATAAAAATCGCGCACGGGCTCGTAGAAGATGTGCACGACTACGTCGTTGTAGTCGAGCACCACCCAATGCCCCAGTTTCAGCCCCTCGACCGAGAGTGGCCGTGTCGCGGCCTTGTCGAGCCGTTCCTCGATGCTGCGCGCGATTGCCTGAACCTGAACGTCGGAGCGTCCGGTGGCGATCACGAAATAGTCGGCGACGGTTTTTAAATGCTCAACTTCGAGGACGACGAGGTCGCACGCCTTCCTATCCAAAGCGGCGGCGGCTGCGAAAACCGCCTTTTCGAGCGCGGGCAACCCTTTACCAGTTGCGGTCAATAGAGCGAGTGGCGGGCAATATAGTCGCAGACGTCGGCGGGCACCAGGTAACGCACCGAGTGTCCTGCCCGCAACTTGCTGCGGATAAGGGTGGCCGAAATCGGAAGAACTGTCGTATCTACGAAAGTCAGCGTCTGACCGCTCGAATGCACGTAAGAATTGCCATTCCGAGTGTAACCGAACTGCCGTGCGGCCGCAATTCGGTTGTCCTTCGAGGTTCCCGAGCCGTTGGTGTGGCGCGTATGGACCGCGAGGTTACACAGGCGCATCAACTCGGCGCTATCCTTCCACGTGTCCAGCTCGGCGAACGCGTCGGCACCCATCAGCAGGTAGAGGGTCGCAGGCTGGCGCAGCGTGGCCCGGAAAAACCGTGCCGTATCCACCGTGTAGGAACGGCCGATCCGGCGGATTTCAACGTCCGAGACCATGAAATGGCGGTTGCCCTTGGTCGCCAGCCGTACCATCTGGAGACGATGCTCGGCGGAGGCCAGTTCGCCTTCCATCTTGTGCGGAGGCGAGGCAGCGGGCACGAAATAGACCAAATCCAGGCCGAGAATCTCGCGATCCTCCTCGGCCGCCCGCAGATGTCCGATGTGAATCGGATTGAAGCTGCCGCCGAACAGCCCTACGCGCATCTGCCCCTGAGCGTCCGCATCGTTGAAAGGCCCGTCAATTTCGCACCTGCCCGTTGCCGTGAACCACGTACTTATACGTCGTCAGTTCGCGCAGACCCATCGGGCCTCGCGCGTGCAGCCGGTTGGTGGAAATGCCGGTCTCGGCGCCAAAACCGAATTCGAAGCCGTCGGTAAAACGGGTCGAAGCGTTCACGTAAACGGTAGCGGAATCGACCTCCCGTTCAAACTGCAAAGCCGCCTGGCGATCCTCGGTCACGATAGCGTCGGCCAAGCCGGATCCGTGGCGCCCGATGAACTCGATTGCGTCGGCCAGCGAATCGACGACCTTGATAGCCAGAATAAGATCGAGATACTCGGTATCCCAGTCGCGTTCTGTGGCGGGCCGGATTCCGGGCAGGATAGCCAGCGTTCGATCGCATCCGCGCAGCTCCACTCCCGCCGCGTGCATCCGCTCGGCCAATTTGGGTAGGAATTGCTGGCCAATCTCGCGATGGACGAGCAGGTTCTCCACGGCGTTGCATACCGAGGGGCGGCTGCACTTGGCGTTGCAGCAGATTGCCAGTGCCATCTCCAGCTCCGCGGCCCGGTCGACATAGACGTGGCAGATGCCGTCGAAATGGGGCAAAAGCGGCACCGCCGAACCCGCCAACGCCTCTTTCAGGCCGGCTCCTCCGCGCGGAATTATCAGGTCGAGAACCTCGGGATGGCGCTTGAGGACCTGTACGGCATCGCGCTCGGGAGTCGCGACAAAGGCGACCGCGTCGCGAGGCAGCCCCGTTCTCGCGAGCGCTTCCCCAGCCAGGGCGGCAAGCACGGTGTTTGTCGAAAGCGCCTCTTTGCCTCCGCGCAGCACCACTGCATTGGCCGACATGATAGCGAGCGCCGCAGCGTCGATAGTGACGTTGGGGCGTGATTCGTAGACGATCGCGATAACCCCGATCGGCACCCGTACCTTAGCGATCTCGAGCCCGTTGGGCCGCCGCCAGCGCTCGATCGTTTCGCCCACCGGGTCGGGCAGGGCGGCCACCTCTTCGACGCCGTGCGCCATCGCTTCGATCCGCCGCTCGTCGAGAGTGAGCCGGTCGATAAAGGCGGCGGTTTGCCCGGCCGCGCGTGCGGCCTCGAGGTCGCCGCGATTTGCCGCAAGTATCCGCTGCGATTCGTCACGCAGGCGCCGGGCCAGCTCGCGCAGCGCCTGGGCGCGATGCTCGCCGCCGGAGAGCGCCAGTATCCGAGACGCGGCGCGCGCCCCATGCAGGAGGTCGAGGATTTCGGCGTCCAGGTTCACAGCAGCTCCTGCAGCAGGACGAAGTTGTCGCGATGGATTATCTCGTCAGCCACCTTGTAGCCTAGCACGCGGCCGATTTCGGCCGATCGCTTTCCCTTTATCCTTACCACGTCGGCCGCCGGATAGTTGACCAGTCCCCGGCCGAACTCAATCCCGTCCGGATCGACAAGGCTTACGCAGTCGCCGCACGTGAAGTCGCCCTGCACGCCGCTGACCCCCGAGGGGAGCAAGCTTCGGCCGCGTTTGCGAAGCGCCTCCGAAGCGCCGCTGTCGACCGCCAGAGTCCCCAGCGGGCGCAGCGCGAAGGCGATCCAATGCTTGCGACTAAGCATCCGTTTGCGGTCAGGCAGGATAAGCGTGCCTGCCTCGCGCTCGGCGTCCAGTGCCGCTGTGAGGGAACCCGCGGTTCTGCCTGAGGCGATCATCACGGAAATTCCCGCCCGTGCCGCCTGGCGCGCCGCCTTGAGCTTCGAGGCCATACCACCGCTTCCCAACGGTCCCGCCTGCTCGGCCACCAACCCCCGCATCGGAGCTTCAGCACTGCTGATAAGCGGGATCAGCCGCGCGTCGGGCCGCTTACGCGGGTCGCCCGTGAGCACGCCTTCAACATCGCTCAGGATCACCAGGAGTTGCGCTTCGATGAGCGTGGCGACGAGCGACGACAAGACGTCGTTGTCGCCCAACCGTATCTCGTCAACCGAGACGGTATCGTTTTCGTTGACGATCGGGATGACCCCGGCACCGATCAGAACGCGCAGTGTCTGCGAGGCGTTGTTGCGCCGGCGCCGCTCAGCCAGGTCCTGATGAGTCAGCAGAATCTGAGCGGTGGTGCGCCCGCGCTCTGCGAAAGCCCGCCGCCAGGCCGCCATCAGCTCGATCTGCCCGGTTGCCGCAGCCGCTTGGCGCGCCGCGATTCCCTTGGCGCGAATTTGGCCCAAAACGGTGCGGCCGGCAGCGATAGCCCCGGAACTGACGAGCACAACTTCGCGTCCGCCGCTCATCGCGGCGGCAACCTCGCCGGCGACGCTATCGATAATGTCATGGCGAAGGCCGTCGCGGTCCGAGAGCACGGCGCTTCCGACTTTGACCACGATCCGCCGCGCGCGGCTAATGATCTCCGGTTTGTGCGCTAGCTGTGACATTCGGCTGCAGGGCGGCTTTGTGTTAGCCGGCGCCAGATCGCCGCGACCAGAGGCTCAAGCCCCAGGCGCTCACTCGCCGAGATTGGAAAAACCTCCAGCCCGCTCGCCTGCGCCAACATGCGGGCAGCCGCGGCTGCTTCGTCGGGCGGTTTCAGGTCGATCTTGTTGAGCGCGACAAGTGCGGGGCGATCAAGGAGCGCCGGGTCGAAGGCGTGAAGTTCAGCGCGCACCGTCTCGTACGCGGTCCGAGGATCGCCCAAGACCTCGACAACGTAGACTATGATCCGAGTGCGGCTCAGATGACGCAGAAAGCGGATGCCGAGTCCGTGGCCCAGATGGGCGCCTTCGATCAGTCCGGGGATATCGGCGAGCGACAGGCTCTCGTCGTCCGAAACGAAGACCCGGCCCAGGTTGGGAGTCAGCGTCGTGAAGGGGTAGGGCGCGATCTTTGGCCGCGCGCTGCTCAGTGCTGCAAGCAGCGTCGACTTGCCGGCGTTGGGCAGCCCGACAAGCCCGGCTTCAGCAACCAACCGAAGTTCGAGCCGCACCCATCGCTCTTCGCCCGGCTGGCCGGGCGTTGCGATCCGAGGGGCCCGGCGCGTGGATGTGGCGAAGTGCATATTGCCGCGCCCGCCCTCCCCGCCGCGGGCAATGACGGCACGCTCCGCAGGCATCAGCAGCTCCGCGAGCAGCGTGCCTGTGGCAGCCTCGACCGCCCGGGTTCCCGGCGGCACCTTGACGGCCAGGTCTGCGCCTGCATGGCCGTTTTGCTGTTTGCCGCGCCCTGGTTCACCGTCTTCCGCGACCAGCCGTGGCCGGTACTTGAAGTCAAGCAGCGTGGACATTCCCTCGTCAACTTCGCATATAACGTCGCCGCCCCGGCCGCCGTCGCCGCCTGCGGGACCTCCGAAGGGCCGGTACTTTTCGCGCAAAAACGCGATGGCGCCACCCCCTCCGTGGCCGGCGCGCACGAACACTCGCGCTTCGTCAACGAACCGCATCGCAAGCTTTCAACATAGGCAGTATAGCGGCATTCGCGCCGATGCGGGCCGTCGGCGCGGGCGATGGTCCCGTCACGCAAGAGGTGAACGCTCCCGTTTGCGGCGCCTCAAGACAAGGCCGCCTTGGGCTATAGGCAAAGCTCCGCGACGGCGCGTACCGCCTCGCGCTGCGTGGTTGCGACGAGCATCGTGCTGACGGGCGACGCTTTCCAGGCCTGCAAACGGTCGCGAATCCGCTCGCGCGGTCCTACCAGCGCAATGTCATCAACCAGACGGTCCGGAACCGCCTCGGCAGCTTCATCCTTTCTACCGGAGAGGTAGAGGTCCTGAATCTTGCGCGAGGCCTCCTCGTAGCCGAGCCGTCCAACGTAGTTGGTGTAGAAGTTTTTGCTGCGCGCGCCCATCCCGCCTACATATAACGCCAAATGGCGCTTTACCGCTGACCGGCAGGCAGCGACGTCCGGGCCCATCACCGCTATCGCCGGCGCCACCAGGTCGAAGTTGTCGAGGCTCTTGCCGGGGGCACGCTGCAGGCCGGCTTTCAGATGAGGTTCGAGGACATCGAAGCGTTCCGGGTTGAACCAGGTCGGAATCAGCCCGTCGGCTATCTCGGCGCTGAGTGCGATGCCTTTGGGACCGATCGCGGCCGTGTAAATCTTCATGTCGGGGCGGCCATGCAGAATACTGCGCAGCGGCTTTCCCAGGCCGGTCGCACCCGGTCCCGTGTAAGGAACCTGATATTGCACTCCCTGAAACTGAAGGGGCGCTTTGCGGGCCACTATCTGCCGCACGATAGCTACGTATTCGCGCAGGCTGGTCAGCGGACGCCGGTATGGCACCCCGTGCCAGCCCTCGACCACCTGCGGACCGGACGGGCCCAGGCCGAGGATGAACCGGCCGCCCGAGAGAGCATCCAGCGTCATCGCTGTCATGGCGGTCATCGCCGGCGTACGAGCGTAAAACTGGGCAATCGCCGTACCGATCTTGATTTTAGAGGTACGTGCGCCAATCCATGAAAGCGGCGTAAACGCGTCGGAACCGTAAGCCTCGGCCGTCCATACGGAGTCGTAGCCAAGCCGCTCAGCCTCGACCACCAGGTCGAGGTCGAGCTTCATGTTGGCCCCTGCGTAACCGACGTTCAGTCCTAAACGCATCGCGATCACATCCTGAATGAAATGATTGGAGTGCCGACTCGCCTAACGCGGCTACGCCCACGACACCGCATCCTAACCGGAAAGCCCTGCAGCATCGTGCTGCAGGGCTTTCCCTGAACGGTGAGATTGCTGCCGGTTATTTCGCTGCCGCGCTTTGAGGCTCAGCGTCTACGGGTGCAAACGCTTCGACGCTCACCCGCCGCTTATCGCCGCGATACCGCTCGTACTTCGCGGTACCATCGATGAGCGCAAACAGCGTAAAGTCGCGCCCCATGCCGACGTTTTGCCCGGGATGAATCCGCGTGCCGACCTGGCGGACCAGGATGTTGCCCGCTTTGACCTTCTGGCCGGCAAAGAGCTTGATTCCGCGACGCTGTCCGGGACTGTCGCGGCCGTTTCGCGTCGAGCCCTGACCTTTCTTATGCGCCACGATTAATCTCCGCGATACTGAGCACCGTAAGCTCCTGGCGATGGCCATGCTTACGGCGGTAGTTCTTGCGCCGCTTTTTCTTGAAAACGATCACTTTGCTGGAGCGAGGTTGCCCGACGATGCGCGCGCGGATCGAAGCTTCGGGCACCAGCGGTTTCCCAATGATCGGATTCTCACCGCCGATGGCCAGAACCTCGGTCAGCGTTACTTCCGAGCCTACCTCGCCGCCGATCCGCTCGACGGCGACCTGCTCGCCGATTGCTACGCGGTACTGTTTTCCGCCTGTCTTGACGATTGCAAACATCGGTTAAACGGGATTCGACTAGAGCCAAGCTAGTTATCGGATTGACGCTGCGCTGTCAACAATGCCCAGCCGATCCAATAGCAAACCACCCGGCTTGCCGGCTTACTCGTCGAGGCCCAGCCGCTGCCGTCCCTCCGCTGAGATCATCTGGGGGTTCCACGGCGGGTCCCATACCAGGTCGACGTTCGCGTCGGCGATCCCTGGCAGGCCGAGCAGCTTTTCGCGCGCGTCATATGCGATCGACGCTCCCATCCCGCATCCCTGCGCCGTGAGGGTCATCTTCACGTCGACGCGGTTGGTGCCGTCCTCGAGTTTGGTAACGTCCATACCGTAGATGAGGCCCAGATCGACGATATTGATAGGGATCTCCGGGTCGTAGCAGGTTCGCAGCACCTCCCACGCCATCTCCTCGAGGTCCTTGGCACTGGCCGGGGCGACGCCCGCCTGCTCGACCGTTTTGCCCAAAGCGTCGGCGTCCTTGGCAGCGATCCGGTAAATCCCCCCGTAAGCGGGAAGCTGCACCGTGAAACTGCCACCCAGAGCCTGGGTAATGAAAACCTCGGCGCCCTTTTCCAAGGTCACCTTGGTGCCAGCGGGGATCTCGACCGCCTCGCAGTTGCGCACGACTTGGACGCGTTCCATCGTGGAAGTCACCTCGTTAAAGGATGAATCTCAATTATAGACAAGGCTCGGCCACCACGAAAGTACGTCTAAAAGCCGGGCAGTGGCGTCGTTTGGGGGCGTGTCATTTCCGGATGACAGTGGCGTAACTTCGGCGTCGGTAGAACTGAGGCCGGGGGACCTGAGAAGCCGTCCCACCCCAAGGCCCGCAGCCGTTGCCGCGGCCAAGGATGAAGGCACCGTAGGAGCTGGGGCAATTCTTGGCTTCGTTCTCGTTTCCGCATCCTGCGGCTAGCGTCAAGAGCAAAAGTAGCGCGAGCGCGACGGCGTGGGGGGCCTTCATTTTGTCCTCCTCTCTATCAGGCTCGCCGAATCGCCGCAAAGGACGATAGCCTGCAACTGAACGTCTGTGGGCGGTAGCTTGCGCGATGCAGTCAATCCCTGCTAAGCGAACACGAAGCGAAATTTCTTTGACGCGCGAGCCGCGTCGTCATCGGAAAAGTCTCCCATCGGTGGCAACGGCAAAGGAAAAGCTTTACGACCTGTTGACCCGTCATCCAGCCGGGGCCGGCGCCGAAGAACTGGCGAACGCGCTCTTGGACGGCGTCGGTTCGGACCCTGAGACCCCATCGAGGGTCATACGCGCGCTGCTCGAAAAAGACCCTAACTTCCGATTCGACGCTGCTACAGAGCTCTGGTCGCTCAGGCAAAACGACCATCTTAGAGTTCCGCTGGGACAGGCGCGCTTCGTCGTCGTAGACCTCGAGACCACGGGTGGGCCGGTCGCGCCTGGGTCGATTACAGAGATCGGCGCTTACCGGATGGTGGGCCAGCGCGTTGCGGAGCAGTTTCAGAGCCTGGTGCGGCCACAGCGCCCGATTAGCCGATTCGTCGAGCGGCTGACGACGATCACC
>JAJYVB010000154.1 GCA_021792265.1 Deltaproteobacteria bacterium
GTGCAGCCGGGCATTGGCCGCGTTGTAGGCCTCGGGGCGATTGATAGTCACTTGGAGAACGCCGTCGTCGTGGCGCTTGAAGAGCAGATGTTGGTATTCGTCGTATCGCATAGTCGAAATCTCCCGCACAATGTTGGTTGTTTGTCGGCCCTTGCCCGGGGCCAGGCCAATCCTACCCCATCGAGCCAACCGTTTTTCGAGCTGCTTAGCTAAATCCCTCCACCGGATTTGCCGCGCTCAGTGCCGGTAAATATCAACGATCTTGCCGAGGAGGTCCAGCGCTGCGGGTTTTGGCCGCTGAAAGGAGTTGCGGCCTATAATCGACCCGAACCCGCCACCGTCCCGGATCGCCCGAATTTCAGCGAGTAACTGCTCGTCGTTCTGGCGCGCGCCGCCAGAAAAGATTACTACCCGGTGTCCGTTAAAGCAGGACTGAACGACGTGGCGCACGCGCTCGCTGGGCGGCTCGAGCGCAACCTTGGCGGAGTCGTAAACCTTGCGCGCCTCGGCTTGCTCGATATGGGCGCTGGGAAATTTCACCTTGACGATATGAGCGCCCAGTTCGGCGGCGATATGAGCCGCATAAGCGATAACGTCCAGCGCCGTTTCCCCCTCTTTGCTGAGCCCCGAACCGCGCGGATAAGACCACACCACCACCGCCAAGCCATGCGCTTTGGCCTCCTCGGCGATCGAGCGCAGATCGGCGTACATCGAACGGGCCTTTTCGGAACCGGGATAGATCGTGAACCCAACCGCCGCGCATCCCATGCGCAGCGCGTCGCCGACGCTCGCCGTAACCGCCGGCGCGGGATCGCGCTCGTCGTGAAGCACGTCGTGGTTGTTAAGTTTCAGGATAAGCGGCACCTCGCCCGCGAACTCGGCCGCCCCCGCTTCCAGGAAACCCAGCGGCGCGGCGTAAGCGCTTAATCCCGCATCGAGGGCGAGCTGGAAATGGTAGAGCGGGTCGTAGGCGGGCGGATTCATCGCGAAGCTGCGCGCCGGACCGTGCTCGAATCCCTGGTCAACCGGCAGGATCACGAGCCTGCCTGTTCCGCCGAGCTTCCCATGGTTGAGTATCCGCGCAAGGTTGGTGCGCACGCCCGCATTCTGCGAATCGTACCATCTTAGAATTTCGCGCACTCGTTCGGTCATGGCGTTACTGCTCCTTCCAGCGCAGGAAGGCCTGGTCTGCGCCGTTTACTGCACCTTCACTTGTGATTCATCGAGCTTGGCTTATCGGCAAATCCAGCTTACACAATCCTTTACGGACTTCGGCCGTCGCGCCCGCGCCCTCTTATAGTAATGCGGCGCCGATATGAGCCGCTCCCCTGAGCGCCGCCGTTTCGTCGAGCGCGACCCGGCATGGGATGCGGCCAAGCACGCCGCTAAGCCGACCTTTGTCGCAAAATGCGCGCATAAAACCGCCTGCGTTTAGCGCCGGAGCGATCTTGGGCGCTATCCCACCACCCACATAGACGCCTCCCAATGCCAGTGTCTTGAGCGCCAGGTTCGCCGCCTCGGCGCCGTAGATCGCTACGAACAGGTCGAGCGCCCGCACGCAGCGGCTATCCCGCCGGGCCAGAGCTGCGCCGCTAATAGCAGCGGCTGGATCCGCACCCTCCAGTTCGCGTGCAAGCCACTCGGGCTCCGGATCGGTCATCGTATGGCGCAGGAAGCGGTAGATATTCACGAGTCCCGGTCCCGATAGCACCCGCTCGAAGCTCACGTGGTCGAACTCTCCAACGAGGAACTCCAACAGTTCCATCTGCTCGCGGCCTCTGGGCGCAAAGTCGCTGTGTCCGCCCTCGGACGCGAGCGCCCTATAACCGCCTCGGTCGTCGGGTACCAGCGCTGCTTCGCCAAGCCCCGTTCCGGCGGCAATGACGGCGATATTGGCACCCTTCGCGGCCGCAACCCCGTGCTGCAACTCAAGCAGTTCTCCGGACCCTCGCAAATAAAGCATCCCGTAGGCAGTCGCTTCGAGGTCGTTGACCAGGCGCACCCGGCCGACGCCGAAAGCCGCCTCGAGGGCCCGCTCGTCTATCTTCCACGGCACATTGGTCGCATGGCTTACGCCCTCGATCACCGGACCCGGAACGCCAAAGCACATTGCTTGCGCCTCGCCGTGGCGGCCGACGAAGGCGCGCACCACGTCTTCCAAGCGCTCGAAGTCGTGCGTCCGGAACAACTCGTCGCCCAAGCGCCTGAACGAGCCACCCTCGGCGCCGAAAAGCGCCAGGTGCGTCTTGGTGCCACCGACGTCGCCCGCAAGAATCAGGCGTGCCTTGCTCATCGCACGAGCTGGTTTCAGTCCTCGGCGCCCAGGCGCTCGGCGAGCGCCACTTCCTCGGCGCTACCGATGTAAAGTGGGGTTCGCTCGTGGATTCGGGCCGGGACCAGCTCGAGTATCCGGCTCTTGCCATTTGAGGCTCGGCCTCGCGCCTGTTCCGCTACCATTGCCATCGGCGCCGCTTCGTAAAGCATCCTGAGCTTGCCCGACGATTTGCCCTCGGCCGTGACCTCGCTTGGGTACATGTAGATACCGCCTTCGAGGAGGCAGCGATGGAAATCGGCAGCGAAGGACCCGGCGTAGCGCAGCGAATGATGCGCTTTGGGGTCTTCGTGGCTGCTCAGATGGTCGACGAGGTTGCGTGCGCCCTGATGCCAGGCGTTGTAGTTGGCTTCGTTCACCGCGTAGGTCGAGCCATGCTGCGGCATGACGATCCGGTCGCGCCAGAGCAGGAACTCGCCGACGCTGCGGTCCAGCGAGAACGCGCTGACCCCGGCACCGGCCGTGTAGATCAGCATCGTGCTCGGACCGTAGAGCACGTAACCCGCCATTACCTGCTCGGCGCCGGCCGTCAGGATGTCGGCCGGTGCGGCGTCGTGGCGCGGCGCGCGCCGGCGAACCGCAAAGATGGTTCCCAATGGACCGTCTACATCCGTGTTCGAGGAGCCATCGATTGGATCGAAAAGCACGGCGTAGCTGCGCTCGTGACAATTCGCCTCGAGGTGTACCGGCTGCTCCATTTCCTCGGAGATCAGCGTGCAGACAGGGTAGCCGTCACCGAACAACTCGACCATCAGGCTGTTGGCCCAGGTGTCAAGTTTCTTCACCTGCTCGCCCTGAACGTTGGTGGTGCCGGTGTAGCCAAGTTCGCCCGTCAGGGCGGCGCTGGTAAGCTCGCGGGCGATGCGCCGCGCGGCCAGGCTTACGCGATCGAGAATCAGGGCAAGGTCGATCGCGGGAGCGCGCAGGCCCTGCTCGCGCAAGATATGCCGGATTGGAGTCAGATGCTTATTGCTCATTGCTGTCCTCTCCTCGCGGCCGGCGCTTGGCAGGTTGTTAAAAAGGCCTTTTCACAACCCGCTTCTCTCACTGTAATCACTCCCAGAGGGATAGAGCCATAGGAAGGAAGCCGGTTTTTCGAAAGGTGCTGAGCGCCAATCGCTCTAAAGCGTCAAAACCTACGATTACTCAACACCCAGTGAGACAACGGCTACTCGATGATCGCGAGCAACTCGCCCTTCTCAACGGCCTGACCGCACGCGACCTTGATCGACGCCACCACGCCGCTGCGCGGCGCGCGAACCTCGTTCTCCATCTTCATCGCCTCGACGACGACCACGCCCTGGCCGATCTCAACCCGCTCACCTTCCTGGACCAGCAGCGTAACTACCCGGCCCGGCATCATCGCGCGTATCTCAGCACGCCCGGCCGCCTCCGGCCGATGGGCGCGAACGGCCGCCCGGCGGACTTCGTCGGTGATAGCGACCCGCACCGTTCCGCGGCGCGACGTCACCACCAGCTCGCCACCGTCGCGCACTACCTCGAAGTCGTAAGTCTCGGTGCCGATGATCGCCGAGAACGACGATGAACCCACTCGGCGCAGATCGACCTCGAACTGCCTGCCGTCGAGCGCTATCCGATAGACTCCCTGCTCGGTCCGCTCAACGTCGAATTCGCGCTCGACTCCTCCTACCGTGGCCACGTACCGCATCATCCTGGTGCGCCCGTCACTCCCGCAGCATCTGCAGGCGTCCGAGCGCCTTCCAAGGCGCGAGCCCTTCTTTGGGCCGCTCGGCCTGCGCGCGACGAGCCCCGTTGGTCTCGGCAGCAACCGCCGCGACGAGCAACGCAGCCATGAAGTCCGAGGCGTCGCGTGCTTCCGCGCTTCGCCTGGACGACATGCTGTCGCCGCAGCGCGGCGTGAATTCCCGGTCGACAAAACCGGTATCGAAGTCGCCCGAAAGGAAGGCCGGATGGGCCAGCATCCAGCGGTGAAAGTCGAGATTGACGACGAGCGATCCGGCAATCACGCACTCCGCCAGCGCGCGCCTCATCCGGCTGATCGCGCTGGCGCGGTCGGTGCCCCAGGCCACAAGCTTGGAGATCAGCGGGTCGTAATGGGCGCTGACCTCGGCACCCGCATACACGCCGGCGTCGTTGCGCACTCCGGGGCCTTCGGGAAACCTGAGGGTTTCGATCCGGCCCGGCGACGGAACGAATCCTTGCTCGGCGTCTTCAGCGTAAATTCGGCATTCGAGCGCCCAACCGCGCTGCACCACGTCCTCCTGGCGAAACGGCAGCGGCTCCCCAGCGGCGATGGCGATCTGAGCCTTGACAAGGTCGGTACCGGTCACCATCTCAGTTACCGGATGCTCGACCTGGATGCGCGTGTTCATTTCCAGAAAGTAGAAGTTGCGGTCGGCGTCGGCCAGGAACTCTATCGTTCCCGCGCTATAGTAGCCGACCGCAGCCGCCGCTCGCACGGCAACTTCGGTCATCGCCCGGCGCATCCGGTCCGTGACAAACGGCGAGGGCGACTCCTCGATCACTTTCTGATGGCGGCGCTGAATCGAGCATTCGCGCTCGAACAAGTGAACCAGGTTCCCCGCGCGGTCGCCCAGCACCTGGACTTCGATATGACGCGGGCTGCTAAGTGCCTTCTCGAGGTAGAAACGCGCGTCCCCGAAAGACGAGCTAGCTTCGCTCGTGACGGCGCGGAGCGCTCCCGCCAGCTCGCTTTCGCGCTCGACCACGCGCATCCCCTTGCCGCCGCCACCTGCCGCAGCCTTGAGCATCACCGGGTAGCCAATTCGGCGAATCGCAGCGCGCGCCTCCTTTTCGTTCGAGACAGTTCCCGGTGAACCGGGAACTACTGGCACTCCCGCCTCGGCCATCAACCGGCGCGCCGCCACCTTGTCGCCCATCTTCTCGATGGCGGTGGCGGGCGGACCGATAAAAACCAGCCCAGCGGCTTCAACGCTGCGGGCGAATTGCGCGTTTTCCGAGAGAAAGCCGTAGCCCGGATGGATCGCCTGCGCGCCGGTGCGGCGCGCCGCTTCTATTATCCGCTCGCCGTTCAGATAGCTTTCGCGCGCCGGCGCGGGACCGACGGCCACTGCGTGATCGGCCTGGCGGACGTGCATCGCCGCGCGGTCGGGTTCAGAGTAGATCGCTACCGGCTCGATCCCGAGCTCGCGGCAGGCGCGGATGACACGGATGGCAATTTCTCCCCGGTTGGCGACAAGAATCCTGGTGAACATTATTCGCTAAGCATCGCTCAAAGCGGGATATTGCCGTGCTTGCGTGCCGGGTTGCGATCGCGTTTGTTCGCGAGCGCCCGCAAGGCGGTGATAAGCCGCGGCCGCGTGTCGTGCGGTATCAGCACCTCGTCGACATAGCCCAGCTCGGCGGCCTTGAACGGGTTGGCAAAGGTGCGCCGATACTCCTCGACCAGGCGCGCCTTTTCCGCCACCGGGTCGGCGGCGGACTCGATTTGATTGCGAAAGACGATATTGACCGCACCGTCGGGGCCCATCACGGCGATTTCGGCCGTCGGGTAGGCAAAGTTGAAGTCGCCGCGGATATGCTTGGACGACATGACGTCGTATGCGCCGCCGTAAGCTTTGCGCGTGATGACCGTGAGCTTGGGCACGGTCGCCTCGCAGTAGGCGTAGAGCAGCTTGGCGCCGTGGCGGATGATGCCGCCGAATTCCTGGGCGGTGCCGGGCAGAAAACCGGGAACGTCAACGAAGGTGACGATCGGCACGTTGAACGCGTCGCAGAAGCGGACAAAGCGCGCGCCCTTGACCGACGCCTCGATATCGAGGCATCCGGCCAGATGGGCCGGCTGATTGGCCACGATTCCCACCGCGTGGCCGGCCAGGCGCGCAAACCCAATCACCATGTTCTGCGCGTAGTCCTTCTGGATCTCCAGGAAAACGCCGTCGTCGGCTACGCGGCGGACGATCCCGGTGATGTCGTACGGCTTGTTGGGATTCTCGGGCACGATCGAATCGAGCTCGGGATCGCGCCGCTCGGGGCTGTCGCTGGTTGCTTGGAAAGGCGGGTCCTCGGCGTTGTTCGACGGCATATAGGAGAACAGTTCGCGCACGAGCGCGAGCGCGCTGCGGTCGTCGTCCGCCTCCAGATGGCATACGCCCGACTTGGTGGAATGGGTGTCGGCGCCCCCCAGTTCCTGCATCGAAACTTCCTCGTGGGTGGTCGCCCGGATAACGTCCGGACCGGTGATGAACATGTAGGAGGTATTGCGCACCATCACGACGAAGTCGGTCATGGCGGGCGAATAGACGGCGCCGCCCGCACAGGGCCCCATGATCGCCGAGATCTGCGGCACCACGCCCGAAGCGAGGACGTTGCGGAGAAAAATCTCCGCGTAACCCGCCAGCGATACGACGCCCTCCTGGATCCGGGCGCCCCCCGAATCGTTGAGCCCGATAACCGGGCATCCCACCTTGAGCGCCAGGTCCATCACCTTGCACACCTTCTCGGCAAACGCTCCCGAGAGGCTGCCGCCGAAGACGGTGAAGTCCTGTGAGAAAACGCACACCTGGCGGCCGTCGATCGTGCCGTAGCCGGTGATTACGCCGTCGCCGGGAATTTTCCGCTCGCCCATCCCGAAGTCGTCGCAGCGATGGGTCTTGAACTTGTCCAGCTCGACGAACGACCCGCGGTCGAGCAGGAACTCCGCCCGTTCCCGGGCCGTCATCCGGCCGTTCTGGCGCTGGCGCGCAAGACGCTCCTCGCCGCCAGCCGACTCGGCACGCCGCGACAGCTCTGCAATCCGTTCCAGGTTTTCCTTAACTCCCATCGTATCCAGAGGCCCTGGCCCGCGCGCCGGTACCTCGGCAAACAGACATATCGCATGGCGGCCAAGGGTTAAAGCCGCTGCTGTGGCGCGCAGATACGCGCCGGCTAAGCGTTGCGCGACAAACTCCGAATTGCGTGGACTACCGTAACGCCGTCCGGTATTGCTCGGTGTCGCGGGTTTCCTGGTTGACGAGGAGCACTTCTACCTCGCGGTAGTTTCCCTTGGGAAAGAAAACGTAGCCGCTGGCGGTAAAATTGGTCATCACCGTGGCCGGCCGCAGCGCAAGAGAGCGGATTTGCTGGTTGGCCTCGCGATGGGCCGCATGAGTTCCGAGCGGCACCCCCTCGAATATCGCCTCGGCACCGCCGATAGCCCCGCCGAGCGCCGCGCCCCGTCCGACGGCGTTGAAGGCGGTTCCGGCAGCGGCACCGATTCCGGCGCCGACGGCACCTCCGACCACGCCGCTGGCGACGCCGCTCTTGAGGGCGGCGCTCAACGCTCCGGCGTCCCCCGACTCGCGCGCGGCTTCGCCCGGGGGAACCGGCGCGACACGCTCGCCGACCTCGTTAATGGCGAAAACCTGGGCCGGCGCGACGCGGCGCGGGCTGTCCGGACCGTTGGCGACGGAAAGGCGGACCGGCTCGGCGCCGCGCACCGGGTGGGCGCCGTGG
>JAJYVB010000155.1 GCA_021792265.1 Deltaproteobacteria bacterium
CGCTGCGGAGGCCCCTCTCGCTTCGCTCAGGGCGCCGCAGCGGCGGCTCAGAATGACCGATTCCATTTTGTCAATTTATTTGCGGGACACCACACTAGCAGCACTCTCATAAAGGTTCCTCACCCGCGCCCTCGGCGCGACCCCTCCCGACAGGGATAGGTGAAACTGGGCCGGCTGAGGCCCGCCGATCGCGAACCACAAAATTTAGTAGGCTGCTTCTAATGTCCAGGCGAGTGGCTCCATTCGGCGGAGCATTTCAGAACGTCAATCGGTACATCGTGGAGCACCCATTGGTACTTGGACCAGAATGACTGGTCGATGGCTCGTACTGGGCGCGGTTCGCGCCGGCGCCAGCGGCGATACGCGCCGGGTCCGCCGTTGTACGCCGCGTAAACCGAACGCGCGAGTTCGTTGGGCTTACCCGGCGACATCGCGCCGGGCTTGGTTGCGACTTCCCGAAGCAGACGCGCCAGAATCCCCATGCCAGCGCCCGCATTGTAGAGCACGTCCCATTCGAGCCGCGGCACGCTGTAAAAGCCCCGCCACACGTACTTGTTCACCTGCATCAGGCCGATATCGCCCGACGATGACTCTAGGTAAACCACCCGCCTGCGCTCAACCACGAACTGGCGCCAGCAGCTTTCCTGCCATGCGGTGGCTTGGACCACACGCATGTAAACCGTGCGATAACGCTCGTCGAGGTCGTCATCGGCGAGTTGATGCTCGCCGCTTAGCCGGATGAGCTTGCCCATGTCGGCGCGGTAATCCTTGGCGTTCGCGCTGGTGACCACCGCTCGCTTCAGCTTTTTGCCCAGCCGCTGCAGCGTGGCGACCATCCGATTGCTACCCGGCGCACTTTCTGCCGCGTACGCCGAATCGCCAACTAAAAAGCCGACAAACGGATTAAGCAATGAAACCGGACCGGCGTTCGGCGTTGGCGTCGCGCTAGGAACCGCCGAAGACGCCGCGGTTGGTCGTACGGCAGGCACAATCGATGCGTTCGGGCTTGCGGTCGCTGCCGGACTGGCGCTTGCTGCAGAAGACGGTGCCGCCGAAGTCGCCGGTGACGGCGCCGGTGACGAGGTGGCGGGAGCGGCGATGGGGAGTTCGGTGGCGGAGGTATCCAGCGGCCCCTCTTCGGCAAGCGGCTCGCTCAGGTTGAACATCTTTCGCAGTTCAGGGTCCTCCTTGAAGCTGAATGCCAACGGATCGGCTGTCACCTGGGGTGCCATGATGTGCGCGAGACGGCGCAGATCGTCCGCCGAGATCCGCATGCCGAGCGCGGGCGCGGCCTGGTCCAGCGCAAACAAAGCGTCACCCGCGGAAATGAACGACAGAAATTCAAGCGAGCGATTTCCCAGGGTGCCGCGGTGGCCGGCACTTCGGACGATCTGGCCCAGGCGCTGCCACGTATCCAGGAAAAGCACCCGTACCGGGTCGGGACCGCCGGAGCGCGGGCTGGCGAGCGCGACCACCAGGCGATGGCGACTGTCGAGCAACAAACTGAGCAGGTCGCTGCGGAGCTCAGGGTCCAGATTAAGGCTCCCCAACTGCTTTATCGAAAAAACCAGGAACGCGTCCCATTGATCCAGTTCCTTCTCGAACGCGGCCAGCTCCTCGGGCGTAAGCTCAGCGGGCGCGGGCGGTGCGGCGGCCGTGGCGAACGCCGGAACCGTAATGTCAAGCACGACGCGTACGCCGCGAGCTGTCGCCACCACCTCGGGCTCCGCGTGAAGCGTCCCAATCGCCTGCTTTACGCGTGCCGCGGCGCTGGAAGGGCTTGCAGCCTCGGCCAAGTCCGCGAGCTGTTCGGTCGCCGGCTTGAGAGCGAAGCTGAAGGTTTCGATGCGCGGGATGAAATACTGCTTCACGAGGTCGAAGCCCTTGCCGGCAATCAGCGTCTTCTGATGCTGGTTGTTGTAAAGATTGAGGTTTGTGATGCGAAGCTTGAGGGTCATGCCCGCTTCAATATAGGGACGGGTTTCGGCCGCTATGATCCCGGTCCACCAGATCGGGCTTACGCACCGCGAGCCGAGCACGAAGCCAAGGCTCAGGCTGGCGTTGGTCTCCAGCGTCACCTGGCCGCCTTCGCGCGAAAAAACCGGATTTTCGGCGTACAGGTACTCGCATCGGTTCGAACCGTTCCAGAGCTGCGCGCGACCCTTGTCGGTGTAGAGCTGATCGCGCAAGGCCGCGCCAAGCGCCAGATAATCGATCGTTAGCGGGACCCGAACGGTCATGCCGGCCGCCTGGGCGCGAGCGGTTCGCGCCAGCAAAAGCCCGGCTAAGACGGCTATGAAAACCGCAATGGCGGCCTTGTCGCGGTAACGAAGAAGGCGGCGGCCGCCTACGGGCGGAACATCGGACAAGAGCACGGGGACGAGCGGAATACGCGCATGACCGGTTGTCATCGGGAAACCACAGGTTCGATCGGACGCGCCTGGGCCAGCCCTACGACATCAGACTAGAACCCGTCCGACATCGCTTCGTACAGCCGCTGCGCCGTCCCCGCTAGCATCTGGCTCTGGGCAAGCGATTGCGCGTAGCCGGCCACCTGGATGTCGGGCATTTGGGCGACATCCGACGCTCGCAGGTTTCCCGCCAGAAACTGCGGCGAAGTCGGCACGATAGCCTGGGGCACGCTCGCGTAGCCGTTGGCGTCGTTTACGTTGTAACCGCTCCAGAGCACCTTGCGCGTGCGGTTGTCGGTAAGTCGCGCGTCGATGCCTATCACCTGCTCGTATTCGGTGGGTTCAAGCACCGAGTTGAAAGCCACCGGAACGGTGTAAAAGCGCGCCACTTTGCCGCTCAGCGTCAGGTCGGCCTGGGCGGGATCGTCCACCAGGAGTAGCCGATGATGGTTTTCGATCTCGTCCTTTACATAGCGCATGAAGATGTCGTTAATGCCCGTAAAGCGCGTGGAGTTGCCGAAGCGTTGGACGTAAATCGTCTTTGCCGTCTCCGGCAGCGCAACCCCCGAGGCAGCGAACCGGTAACCGCATCCCCACAGCCCAACAACAGCGAGCAGCGGCAAGACGCCGGCAGCGATGGCCTCACTCAGCCTTGATCTGCGCCTCGCCTTCACCCTTGCTTCTCAGCCCCAAACGCCCTACCAGCTCGTCGAGCACTCCATTTACGAACCGGCCTGAGTCGCGGTCCCCGTAGCGCTTGGCCAGCTCGATCGCTTCATCCATCGTGACCCGCGCCGGTACGTCCTGCAGGTACCTGAGTTCGTACAGAGCGAGCCGTAACACATTGTGATCGACGTGCGAAAGCCGCGCGACCGACCAATGCTCCAACACCTCAGCAAGCTGACGGTCGAAGACGTCGCGCTCGGCGAGCACTCCCATGACCAGCTTACGGGCAAACGCGCGCGCCTGTGAGTCGGCCGGCGACCGCTCGAAAAACGACCAGAATTCCTCCTGCGGCTCCGGCCCGCGGATATCGGCCTGATAAAGCGCTTTGAGCGCAATCTCGCGTCCAGTCCTGCGCGTACCCATGATTCGTCAGTTCCCGATTCGCCAGAGCCGCCCGCTCGGCGGGCGCCTGGCGGCTCAGCCGGTAAGCTTAAGCCGCGAGAAGAGATGGCCCAACTTCTCCTGCTTGGTCCTCAGATACCCGATGTTACCGGAGTGCGGCGTTACTTCCAGTGCGACCCGCGTTGCGCTGACGCCATAACGTGCCAGGCTCTCGATCTTGTGCGGGTTGTTCGTTAGAAGCTTGACTTCCCGCACCCCGAGGTCGCGCAAAATCTGCGCACCGATCCCGTAGTCGCGCAGGTCTTCCTTGAAGCCCAGCTCAAGGTTGGCCTCGACGGTGTCCAGGCCGCCGTCCTGGAGCGCGTAAGCGCGGATCTTGTTGCCCAGCCCAATTCCGCGACCCTCCTGATGGAGGTAAATTATCACGCCGGCTCCCGCCGCCACGATTTTTTCCAGCGACTGGCTGAGTTGCTCGCCGCAATCGCAGCGGTTCGAGGCAAAGACGTCGCCCGTCAAGCACTCGGAGTGAAGCCTGACCAGCGTTGACCGCCCGCCGCCTACTTCGCCTACAACCAGGGCCAGGTGCTCTCGGCCGTCCACGACGCCGCGGAATACGATGGCGCGTAGCTCGCCCGCAGCAGTGGGAAACGGCGTCTCCTCGACGCGCTGCACCAGAGTCTCGTTCGCCACCCGGTACGAAATCAGGTCCTTCGCGAACACCAGCGGCATCTGATGCGTCTCGGCAAACTCCGCCGCCTCGCCGAGACGGGCAGGCTCGCCGTCATCGCGCAAAATCGCGCACAAAGCCGCGCACGGACGCATCCCGGCAAGCCGCATCAGATCGACCGCGCCCTCAGCCCGCCCGGCTCTGGACATCAGGCCACCTTCAAGCGCAACCAGCGGCAGCACATGGCCGGGCATCACGATATCGTGCGGACCGGACAGTTCGGATGCGACAGTCTGGATAGTGCGGGCGCGGTCAGCCGCCGAGATTCCGGTTGTGACTCCCTCGCGCGCCTCGATCAAGGCGCCCTGCGGTTCCATCTGGCTGCCTCGGCTCGAAGGCACCAGCGGAATCCCAAGCGCCCGCATCCGTGCCTCGACGAGGGCGACCGAAACCATGCCGCGCGCATAGCGCACCATGAAGTTCACCAGGTCGGGGGTCGCTCTTTCGGCCGCAACCACAACGTCCGCATGCGTCTCGGCTCGATCATCGGCGGCCAGCACCGCCATCTGCCCTTCGCGAATGCGGGCGAAAGCCCGCTCAAGAGACTCGGTTGCCATTGTAAATCACGGCCAGAATGTTAATCCTACCATCCGGGCGCCGCACCGACCAGCGTATGCTTGCCCGCCTCGGGCTTCATCGTGCCGCCAAGTCCTTACCTTTGAGCCGCGCGACTCTGGCGCGAATCATTAAGTCGCGCCCAACCCTGTCCAACGTCATCCCCTCCAGCCCAAGCGCCTTGCTCACCCGAACGACGCCAAGCCCTTCCACGGCGGGGCGTCCCGAACCGAGCAGAAGCGGAGCCAGAAAGAAGGCAATTTCATCGACGATCCCGGCGCGCAGCGCCGATCCCGCCAGACGCGCCCCGCCCTCGATCATGACCCGCGTCCATCCACGGTCCGCCAGCAACCTCATCAGCACGTCAAGCGCGATCTCGCGACCCCGTGCCGGTACGCCGATGACCTCCACGCCCGGTCCGCCGTAGCGTCGCTTTGCAGCCGCGCAATTGGCCCGGGAAGTCACCAAAAGCGTCGGCGCGGGTGAGCGATGATGGAAAAGGCGGGCCGAGGGCGGCGATCGAAGGGCGCCGTCAATCACCACGCGCGCTGGGTCATGGCCTCGTATGAGCCGGCAGGTAAGCTCCGGGTTATCGGCCGCCACCGTGCCCGCCCCGACCATCACGGCGTCGCAGCGCGCCCGCCAGCGATGTACCAATTTGCGCGACTGTTCCGAACTGATCCAGCGCGAATCGCCGCTTTGCGCCGCAATTCGCCCGTCGAGCGAAAGCGCAAGCTTCAGCGTAGTAAACGGCCGGCCAAGGCGAACTCGCGTGATAAACCCCTCGTTAAGCTTGAGGCACGGCTCTTCGAGCACGCCCACGGTGACTTCGATTCCGGCGCGCCTGAGCATCGCGACCCCCTTGCCGCGCACTCGCGGGTCGGGATCTATGCAGCCGATGACCACGCGTCTCACACGTGCCTCGATCAGCGCGCGCGCGCATGGCGGTGTTTGGCCGAAGTGCGCGCATGGCTCGAAGGAGACGAAGACCGTAGCGCCGCGGGCTGCGCTTCCGGCCTGTGTAAGCGCCAGAGCTTCAGCGTGGGGCCGCCCGCCGGGAGCTGTGGCCCCGCTTCCGACGGTCCGACCCGCCCGTACGATCACGCATCCTACGGCCGGATTGGGCGATGTGCGCCCGAGCATGCGATCTGCAAGGCGCAAGCACTGACGCATCTGAAGGATGTCGGCAGGAGCAGCAGGGCGTTGAGAAACTGGCGATTTCGACACTTTAGAGAGGTCGGTGTTTAACACCTCGCCCTTCTTACGAACCTGCTTGGCTGGCGAGGTGTGGCCATGAGCGCTTCAGGAGGCGGTTTCGCTTTTCTTTTCCCTGGCCGGCACTAACCCCGGTGAAGCTGCCTGGTCCTTACGCAGCCGCACCAGGTCCTGAAGCTCGTGCATGAACTCGTCGATGTCCTTGAAGGAGCGGTAGACCGAAGCAAAGCGGACGTAAGCCACCTGGTCGATACGATGCAGCTCGTTCATCACGGTGGTCCCGATAAAAGAGCTTGGGACTTCCTTTTCACCGCGGTCGGCCACCGCCGCTTCTATCCGGTCGGCGATTTGCTCGATCGTCTGGGTCGCTACCGGACGCTTTTCACAAGCACGCTTGAGCCCAGCGATAACCTTGGCGCGATCGTACGGCTCGCGGCGGTTGTCTTTCTTGACCACCACCGGGACCGCCTCCTCAACATGCTCGAAAGTTGTGAAGCGGCGACCGCAGGAGTTGCACTGCCGCCGCCGCCGGATTGTTGCTCCGTCGCGCGAGAGGCGAGAATCCACCACCCTGTTTCCTCGGCGGCGGCAAAACGGGCATTGCATCGTTCTGGTGAACGGTGACGAAGCTTCTCAGTGGAGGGCGGCGCGCAAGCCGTACCGGCGAGGTGCCTGGAAACGGCCACCGGCCCTTGCGCCCGCGCGGGCCTAGCTTTTATGCGCCTCGATGTACTGGACGACGTCCTTCACAGTGCGGATTTTCTCGGCATCCTCGTCCGAGATCTCCATGCCGTACTCTTCTTCGAGCGCCATTACCAGCTCGACGATATCCAGCGAGTCTGCACCGAGGTCCTCGACAAAAGAAGCCTCCGGAGTAACCTTATCGGCGGTTACACCGAGCTGCTCGCTGATGATTTCACGCACCCTGGTCTCGACGTCTGAAGCCATCGTCTAACCTTTCCTCCTCACGAGCACAGCGCGCCTGTATTCACCCGCGAGCTCCGTTCCTCAGCGGCACGAGCTTTGCGCGAGTGAGGCCGAGACGCAAGCGGCGCGGTTGGCGGCCGGGCTCGCCCCAAAGTTTAAAGCGCAGCATAAGGAGTTGAACGTACCTAGGCAAGGTCACTCCTACCGCGCCGCCCATCGCCTCCCTTTTGCCTCGGCGCTCGCGGTATAAAAGACCGTCGTTGCCCTTCTGTCCCTGGCGCCTCCAACTCCACAACGCTGACGGGTTTTCCTGCGGCTTTGGCCCGGCAAGCCGAGGCCCTGCTAGCTCGCAAGGGCCTGGGCCGCCACCTTGAACGAAGCCAGGTCCTCGACCGGATAAACCTTCACATCGCGGCTTATTCGCCGCATCAGCCCGCCCAGTACGCGGCCGCATCCGAATTCGAAGGCAACCGCAACTCCAGATCTCCGCAACTCGAGCATCGACTCCTCCCATCGTACCGGGGCCGTGATCTGCTCGACCAAAAGCGGCTTTACCCGGCCGGGGTCCCGGTTGATAGCGGCACTGACGTTGGCGACAACGCCGAAAGCGAGCGGGCCTACTTCAAGCTGTCCGATAACCGGTGCCATAGCCTCGCGCGCCGGCTCCATCAGGGGGCAGTGAAACGGCGCACTCACCTTGAGTTCGACCGCCATTGCCGCGCCGCGCTCCTTGGCCAGCGCCACGGCGCGTCGAACCGGCCCGGCGTGGCCCGCTATCACGATTTGCCCGGGCGCGTTGAGATTGGCAGGCACGGCACTCTCGCTGTCAGCCGTCACTTTCGAG
>JAJYVB010000156.1 GCA_021792265.1 Deltaproteobacteria bacterium
GTCTGCCAAGGCGAGCGTAATGACGTCCGTTCGCACGGGAATTTCGGCCGCCAGGCGCAGGAACTCTTCGGCGTCCTCGCGCGTGTTGGCCGTTACGCTGCGCAGCTCGCGCTCTTCGAAAAGGTGTCGGCGGTAGTCGAGCGCCGGAATCGCGCTCAGGTGAATTCCCGCTATCGCGAGCACGCCGCCGCGATCTAGCGCTGCGAGCGCTGCCGGAACTAGTTCGCCTGCCGGCGCGAACAGGATCGCCGAATCGAGCGGCGCCGGTGGCGGCTCTCCAGCGTTGCCGATCCAGGCAGCCCCGAGACTTTCCGCGTGCTCGCGATGAAGTCCGCCGCGGCTCATAACGAAAACCCGGCATCCCCAATGGCGCAGCACCTGCATGGCGATGTGCGCCGAACCGCCGAAGCCGTAAAGGCCAACCGTCGAGCCGGGCCACACGCCAGCGCGCCGGATCGCTCGAAAACCGATGATTCCCGCACAAAGTAGCGGCGCCAGATGCGCGTCGTCGAGCTGCTGCGGCAGGCGGTAGGCGAAGTCTTCGCGCGCCACCATCCATTCGGCGTAGCCGCCGTTGCGGTCGTAACCGGTGAAGCTGGCCTGCGGGCACAGGTTCTCGCGCCCCTGGCGGCACCATTTGCATTGTCCGCAGGTGGCGTGAAGCCATGCGACGCCAACGCGCTCCCCTGGGGCAAAGCGCTGCGCGCCCGGACCGGCGCTATCCACTACGCCGACCACTTCATGGCCCGGGACGACCGGCGTCAGGCGCGGCGCGAGATCGCCCTCGGCCACGTGCAGATCCGTCCGGCATACGCCGCACATCCGGACCCGCACCAGAATTTCGCCCGCGCCCGGCTCCGGCACCCCCATCTCAACCGCTCTCAGCGGATTGCTTTCGATCGGCGCCCGCTCGAAAACCGCCATCGCTTTCATCGTTCGCACTGAACTCTCGCAGGCGCTGGCGTTTTCTCTATAGCGGGAACTCTGCACCTTCCAGCAGCCTGGAGACCCGGTACAGGAAACGGTTTGCCAGCACGCCGTCGATTACGCGATGGTCGTAGGAGAGCGCAAGGTACATTACGGTGCGGATAGCAATTGCGTCCGTGCCGTTGTGTTCGACGACGACCGGACGCTTCTTTGTTTCGCCCATCCGGAGAATTCCGACCTGCGGCTGGTTGATGATGGCGAGGCCGAAGAGGTTGCCCTCGCGGCCAGGATTGGAAAGTGTGAAGCTTCCGCCGGCGAGATCGTCCGCACTGATGGAGTGGTCCGCGACCTTGCGCCGCATCCGCTCGATTTCGCGCGCCAGCTCGACGACCGATAGCGCGCCTGCCCCCTTGATCACCGGCACCAGCAAGCCCTGCTCGGTATCGACAGCTATACCCAAGTTTATCTCCGAGCGGATCACCAACGCGTCGCCGACGACCGAAGCATTCATGCGTGGGAACTCGCGCAGCGCCTGCACGGTGGCCGCGGCCACGATCGGGAGCAGGGTCAGCGCAAAACCTTCGCGGCGCTCGAAGACATCGCGTTTTTGCTGACGGAGCCCGGCCGCCCGTGTGATGTCGACTTCGGCAACCGTACCGACGTGTGGCGCGCGCGTCTTTGAGTAGACCATGTGCTCCGCGATGAGCTTGCGCCGGCGCGAAAACGGCTCGACGACGTCGCCCGGACGCGGCTCATAGAGCGGCTGACGGTAAAGCGAAGGCCCTGGCTCAGCAATCAGCGGCGCGACGCCTGGCGTTGGCGCATATCCCGCTGCCATCTCTTCCGCGCGGCCTGCGCCCGGACGTGGCGCCTGTCTGCCCAACGCGGCGGCAGCCGAGCCGGCACCCGTGGTCTCCTGCGCGGTCAGATATTCCAGCAGGTCGCGCTTCCTTACGCGGCCGCCAAGGCCGCTGCCGCGAACTTTACCGAGATCGACCTGGTACTGGGCTGCCATCCTGAGCACGACGGGTGAGAAGCGGCGTCCGGCCGCTTCGGCAGCCGGACGCCGCTTCTCTTCTGCTGGAGCTGGCTCTGCTGCTGGTAACTCTGTTGATGGTGCCGCAGCTTGAGGTTTGGCCGGGGGAGCTGCAGCGGCTGTTGGCCGCGGCGCCACGACGGGCTCGGCTACGGCGGTTCTGGCACTCCCCTGGACCGGCACGGCCGCCGCGCCGCGGACATTTTCGATCACGGCGAGCCGGGCGCCGACGGCAATCGTCTGTCCCTCGGCCGCGATGATTTTCGCCACCACACCGGCCGCCGGTGCGGGAATTTCCGTATCGACCTTATCGGTCGAAATCTCGACCAGCGGCTGATCTTCGCTGACATCATCGCCCTCTTTGACCAGCCAGCGCGTGATCGTACCCTCAACGACGCTCTCGCCCATCTGGGGCATCACCACATCGACCGCCATCTCAGTAGGCCCACAGGTCGCGCACGGCCGCGACAATTTTGGCAGTATTCGGCAGGATGAACTCCTCGAGCGGCGGGCTGAAGGCATTGTGCGTATCCAGCATCGCAAGACGCCTGACCGGAGCGTCCAGGTACTCGAAAGCGTGCTCGCCGATAATCGCTGCTATTTCGCCGCCGATTCCGCCGGTCAGCCGGTCCTCGTGTACGACCAGCACCTTGCCGGTTTTGCGCGCGGCCGCCAGGATCGCTTCGCGATCCAGCGGCAAAAGAGTTCTTAGATCGAGCACTTCGACGCTGATTCCGTCCTCGCGTTCGGCGATATTCGCCGCTTCGAGCGCCTGATGGAGAGTACCGCCGTAGGTGACGATCGAGAGGTCGTCGCCGCTGCGGCGTACCTGCGCGACGCCTAACGGCACAGTAAAGTCGCCTGTGGGAACGTCCTCCTTGACGCTTCGATAAAGGCGCTTGTGCTCGAAGTAGACCACCGGGTTATCGTCGCGGATCGCCGCCTTGAGCATCCCCTTGGCGTCGTAGGGCGTCGCGGGCGCGACCACCTTGAGACCCGGCACGCGGGTGAACCAAGCCTCGGGGTTCTGGGAGTGGAAAAGCGCGCCGTGAACTCCCGCTCCCGAAGGCGCGCGAATCACGATCGGGCACGACGCGAGACCGCCATGGCGGTAGCGCAGCGTCGCTGCGGTGTTGACGATCTGATCGAAAGCGCAGGAAATGAAGTCGCCGAACTGCATCTCCAGAACGGGCCTCATACCCAGCATCGCTGCGCCGACTCCCGCGCCCACAATGAGCGCTTCGGCGATCGGCGTGTCGATTACGCGCTCAGGACCGAAGGCGTCAAGCAACCCCTCGGTAACTTTGAAGGCGCCGCCCAGCTCGGCAACATCCTCGCCCATCACGAAGACGTTTTCGTCGCGCCGCATCTCCTCATGAAGCGCTTCGTTGATCGCCTTTAGGTAGGTGATTTCCACGGTCAGCCGCGAGCGCCCCTGGCAGCGCGACGCTCCTCGGCAGCGTCGGTTTGAGCCGACGGCGCGTAGAGGTCTTCCAGCGCCTCGTGCGGTTCGGGAAAGGGGCTGTGCTCAGCGTAATCAACCGCTTCCTGGATCGTGTTGCGGACGCGCGCGTCAACCTGCTCACGTACGCGCGCGAGATCGTGGCCGCGTTTTTCGAGGTAAAGTTCGTAAAGCGGTATCGGGTCCCGGCTCTCCCACTCGATAAGTTCGTCCTGGTCGCGGTACGTTGCGGGATCGTGCTCGCTATGGCCTCGAAAGCGGTAGGTCTTGAACTCGATAAGTTCCGGGCCGCCGCCGTTTCGAATCCGGTTTACGAGCCGCTGGGTCAGGTTAAGGACGGCGAGCAGATCGTTGCCCGCGCAAACGTAGCCGGAGAAGCCGTAGCCGGTGGCGCGTACGGCAAGGTCTTCGACGGCCATCTGCTTTTCGATGGGTGTCGAGAAGGCGAAGCGGTTGTTCTCGCAGACGAAGAGGACCGGCAGCTTATGCACGCCCGCGAAGTTCATCGCCTCGTGCACGTCGCCGCGCGACGCGGCGCCCTCGCCGAAGAACGCCACGGCGACATTCGGGTCCCGCTTCATTTTGAACTTGAGCGCCGCACCCACACACACCGGGAGCGACGAGCCCAGCATCGACGTTGGCCCGAAAATTCCACGCGACAGCTCGCCGCCGTGCAAAAAGTTGTCTTTGCCGCGCGAGAGCCCGGTCTCCTTGCCCATGAGCTGCGCCATAAGGCGTCCCGGCTCGACTCCGCGCACCAAGAAGACTCCGAGGTCGCGATGGAGCGGAGCCAGGAAATCGCCCTCGCGAAGCGGCGCGCACACTCCGGTTACGATCGCCTCCTGGCCGGCGCCAGAATAAACGCCGCCAAGAATCTTGTTCTGGCGATGGAGGTGGGAGACGCGTTCCTCGAAGGCGCGAATCAGCCTGATCCAGTAGTAAAGCTGGAGTTCGTATTCGATTCGCGCGCCCCCGTCGGCGGGGAAAGTGGGAACTTCGCGTTCAGGCATCGGACAAGCTCTTTGGCAAAAGCCAGGACGGCCAACGCGTACTACAGCTTATTATCTCAAAGCGCTACGCCGTAAAGAAGCGAATGCGGCGGCAAATTGGCCGACCGCAGGATTGCGTGCCGGTTGCCAGCGCAAAATCGATAGCCTATAAGGTCTCGTGGGTCGGTATGTATCAGGCATCCTCTTCCTCTTTGCAGCAGCATATGCCAGCGGTTGCGGAAATCGCCGAGCGCGCGCTTGCGGGCGAGCGGCTGCAAGCCAGCGAGGCACAGGCGCTCATCGAAAGTTCCGGCGAAGAACTGAGCCTCGTGATGGAAGCGGCTGGCGCGCTGCGCGACCGCGCCAAGGGCCGGCGCGTCACCTACTCGCGAAAACTGTTCCTGCCGATCACCAATCTGTGCCGCGACCGCTGCACCTACTGCACTTTTCGCAAGGATCCGCACGACCCCGGCGCCTGGACGATGGCACCCGAAGAGATCGCCGACTGGTCGGCACGCGGGCGCGCGCTCGGCTGCAAGGAGGCGCTCATGTGCCTGGGCGATCGGCCCGAGCGCGCCTTTGCCGAGTACCGCAAGACGCTTGCCGGACTCGGGGCCGCGAGCACGGCTGAGTATGTCGCGATCGCCTGTCGGATTGCGCTCGACCACGGCCTGCTGCCCCATACGAACGCCGGAGTACTGAGCGGTAGCGAGATGGCGATGTTGAGGCCGCTCAACGCGAGCATGGGCCTGATGCTGGAAAACGTCTCGCCTCGGCTGCGCTTGCGCGGCGGGCCGCATCGATGGGCGCCTGACAAGGAACCGGCAGCACGGCTTGGGATGATCGACGCGGCGGGCGCGCTTCGGATCCCGTTCACCACCGGCATCCTGCTCGGCATCGGCGAAACCCCGGCTGAACGCGCTCAAAGCCTGGTTGCAATCCGCGAACTTCACGAGCGCCACGGCCATATCCAAGAGGTCATCATCCAGAACTTCCGCGCCAAGCCGGACATCCCGATGGCCGGCGCGCCCGAACCGGACGCCTACGACATGGCGCGTGCTATCGCGACTGCACGTTTGGTGCTCGGCGGCTCGATGAACGTACAGGCGCCGCCGAATCTCTCGCCCGGCGAGATTGAGCTTTTCCTGCGCTCCGGGCTAAACGATTTCGGCGGGATTTCGCCACTCACCCCGGATTACGTGAATCCCGAGGCTCCATGGCCCCATATCGAACGGCTCGCCGAGCGCTGCACGCGAGCAGGGTTCGAACTTGCCGAACGGCTCGCCGTCTATCCCGAGTACATCAACAACCAATGGCTTGACCCGGCGCTTGCGCCCGAGGTGAAGCGGCTTCAAGCTGAACTTGGCGGAGGCAAAACGTGAACTTCGAAGAGCTGCAAGATTGGGTGGAAAGCGCCGTGGCGGCGCCGTTGGCAACGCTGATGGACGCGGCTGATACGGACGTGCGCGCTGCGCTGGCGGACGCTCTTGCGCGCCGCGAGCTGACGCCCGAGCAAGGGCTTCTGCTTTACACTGCGGAGGGCGACAATCTGCGCGCGCTTATCAAGTGCGCCGACCTGGCGCGTGACGAGGACTGCGGCGACGAGGTGACCTACGTCGTCAACCGCAATATCAATTTCACCAACGTATGCTTTGTGGGATGCCAGTTCTGCGGCTTCAAGCGCCTGCGCTGGGAAGCCGACGCTTACGACCATTCCGACGAAGCGGTCCTGGCCAAGGTCGCAGACGCCCAGGCGCGCGGAGCAACCGAACTGTGCATCCAGGGCGGTATCAACCCGCAGATGCCGGCCTTTCGCTATCGCGATCTTCTGGTCACGATCAAGCGGAGCTTCCCGGAAATCCACGTCCACGCCTTTTCGCCGATGGAAATAATGTACGGCGCGCGGCGTGTTGGGATGGATTACCCGGAGTATATCGGGATGCTGCAGGCGGCAGGGCTCGGTTCGATACCAGGCACAGCCGCTGAGATCCTCGACGACAGCGTGCGCGAGGTGCTCAGCCACAAGAAGGTCGATGTCGCCACCTGGGTCGAGATTATCACCACCGCGCACGCGCTCGGCATACCCACCACGGCGACCATCATGTACGGGCATCTGGAAAATGCGCGCCACGTTGTGAACCACCTGAGCCTGCTGCGCGACATCCAGAAGCGCACGGGCGGCTTCACCGAATTCATTCCCCTGCGGTTCACCTATGAGAATACGGAGCTCTATCGGCGGGGCCTGGTCCGGCCCATCGAAAGCGGCATTCCCGATCTGCGCCTGTACGCCTTTGCCCGCCTTTTCCTGCGCGGCCGCATCGACAACCTTCAGACCTCCTGGGTCAAGCTCGGCGTTGACCTTGCGGCGCTGACGCTCAAGGCGGGATGCAACGACTTCTCGGGCACCCTGATGGAGGAAAGCATCACGTCGCAGGCGGGCGGCATCAACGGCGAGTTCGTTCCGGTCGACCTTATCGAGGAAAAGGCGCGCGCCATGGGGCGAGTAGCCGTCGAGCGCACCACGCTTTACCGCAAACTGTACGGACGAAGGGCTCCCAATGGGGCAAGACCGAACGCTATCTGCGAGCCGCCGGCGGCGGATAACCACGTTGGCGGGGGGAGTGGGTGCGGCTAAGTTCCTGCGCGGACTTGGGCTCGCTGCAGGCCAGGAGCGCCTTGACATCGTAGTTAACACCGGCGATGACGAGACGTTTTACGGGCTACATGTATCGCCTGACCTTGACACTGTCGTATACACCCTGGCGGGCGTAGTAAACCGCAAGCAGGGCTGGGGCCTCGCGGCTGATAAATTCACGGTGCTCGCCGCGCTCGAGCCCTTTTACGGCAAGGCCTGGTTCCGGCTGGGCGACCGCGATCTGGCTACCCATATATTCCGCACCGAGCGGATGCGCGCCGGTGTGCGGCTAGCCGCGGTCACGGCCGAAATCGCCCGGCGCTTGGGCGTACGGGCGCGCGTCATGCCGATGAGCAACGACCCCGTGCGAACCTTCGTCAAACTTCGCGGACGTGCACCGATTCCCTTCCAGGAGTATTTCGTGCGGCGCCGTTTCCGCGGCGTGGTCGAGCGTATCGAGCTTCGTGGAAGCCGGCGCGCCCGGCCGCTTGGCGCAGCGCTGGAAGCGGTCCGCCGGGCCGAAGCGGTGATCGTCGCGCCCTCCAATCCCTTCGTCTCCATCGGACCGATCCTGGCCGTACCGGGAATAGCTGCCGCGATCCGGCAAGTGCGGGCGCGTGTTGCGGCGATAAGCCCGATCGTCGCGGGCCGCGCGGTCAAAGGGCCGGCCGACCGGATGCTGCGAGCG
>JAJYVB010000157.1 GCA_021792265.1 Deltaproteobacteria bacterium
CAGGCTCGGGTTAACGAAGTTGCGGGTGAGTTGGCGCCCGGCGCCACCGCGCTTGCCAGCCGCTACTTTCTGGCCGCGGTAGTCCTGACAGCCGCATATGTCGCAGTTGTGGCGTGGATTGCCGGCCGAACCGGACTTTTTTACATCATGTTTCCCGAGCTGGGAGCGCTCGCCTACGACGTCTTCGAACGCCCGAACGGAGGATGGTCGCGCTCTCCGCTTCATCTGGCCACGACACCGCTAATCACTGCTGGCATCGGAACGCTCATCACGCGCAGCCTCGCCTACGGCCCGCTCTCCATAACGCTCGACGTGGGCGCAGCACTGGCGGTTATCATGGCGCTCGGATCGCCGATTTCTCCGGCGATCTCGGCCGGGCTGTTGCCGCTGGTGCTTGGGGTGAGGAGCCGGCTATATCCGCCTGCCATCCTCTTCGGTACCGCGCTGCTGGCGGCCCTGACGCTCCCCTGGCGGCGCTTGGTGTCAGGCGTGGCCGAGGCCGCGCTTTACGGTGCCGAGCCGGAGGTACATCCAACGGTTGAGCCGAGGCCGTGGGGATGGGCCTGGATGGGCGCGCTGATAGCGTTCGTCGCGGTCGCGGCGGTCGCGGCTTCGCTGACCGGTCTGCGGATGGTTCTTTTTCCGCCGCTGGCAGTGATCGCCTTCGAGACTTTCTACACTCGCGAGGCCGACCCATGGGGCGGGAGGGTCAAATGGATTCCGCTCGCCTGCTTTGCGACGGCTGGCGCGGGCCTTCTTTTCGTCCGGCACTTTGGCGCGTCTCCTGAGGCTGCGGCACTGAGCGTGCTGTGGTCGGTCGCAGTGCTGCGGGTCCTTAAGCTTCACCTGCCGCCGGCGCTGGCGGTGGGGCTGCTGCCGATGGTGATGAAGGCTCCGGACCTGTTTTATCCGATTGCTGTCGGCGCTGGAACTTTGCTGCTGGTAGGCTGGTTTTTTCTCTACCGGCGCCTGATGCTGGCATTGGCTCTTAGCGCCTGACGGTGGCAGGCGCTCTGCGCGCGATAGCCAGACTGGCCGCGGAAGCCTCGGCAACGTGCCGGCTGGTACCAGGGTTTGTCAGAGCGATTTTGCCGGAGTAAGTTCTACCCGCGGGGTTGCGTTTCCGAGGCTCTGCCGTTTTAAGCCGGCGCAGCCGTCAGTCTTTAAGAATTTTTACAAGGAGATTCAAACCATGGCAGCATTGCCGAAGGTCGAGGTTGCGGCCGCCGGGGCCAAACAGAGCGCGGTCATCAACTTCCTCAAAGAGTCGCCCAAGAATCTGCTTATAGGCGGCAAGTTCGTTGCGGCTAAATCGGGCAAGGTGTTCGAATCGATTAATCCCGCCAACGAGGAGGTCCTGGCGCTGGTCGCCGAGGGCGACGCGGCGGACATTGACGAGGCGGTAAAAGCCGCACGCGGCGCCTTCGAGCAGGGGCGATGGCCCTCCATGAGGCCGGCGGAACGCGCGCGCTATCTATTCAAGGTCGCCGACCTCATCGAGGCGCATTCTGAGGAGCTGGCCGAACTGGAGACGCTCGACAACGGCAAGCCGATCTGGGAATCGCGCGTGGTCGATGTCCCGTTTGCCGCCGAGACTTTCCGCTATTACGCGGGCTGGGTTACCAAGATCTACGGTGAGACCAACCCCAGCGACCCGTCGATGTTCAACTTTACGCTGCACGAGCCCGTTGGGGTTTGCGGGCAGATAATTCCGTGGAATTTCCCGCTCCTGATGGCTTCGTGGAAGCTCGCTCCCGCGCTTGCCTGCGGCAATACGGTCATTCTCAAGCCCGCTGAGCAGACGCCGCTGACCGCTCTGCGCTTGGGCGAACTCATCCTCGAAGCCGGCCTTCCCGACGGGGTCGTCAACGTCATACCCGGATTCGGGCCGACCGCCGGCGGCGCCATAGCTGCCCACCCCGGTATCGACAAGGTTGCCTTCACGGGTTCTACCGAGGTCGGCAAGGAAATTCTCAAAGCTTCGGCCGGCAACCTGAAGCGGATCAGCCTGGAGCTGGGCGGCAAGTCGCCCAACATCATCTTCCCCGACACCGATATGAAGCGTGCCGTTGGCTCGGCGATGATGGGGGTTTTCATGACCCAGGGGCAGGTATGCTGTGCCGGCACGCGAATCTTCGTCGAGCAGGGAATCTACGAGCAGTTTGCCGAAGCGCTCTCGCAGGGTGCGCAAAAGATGACGCTTGGCAATCCGCTCGACCCAAAAACAAAGATGGGGCCGGTGGTCTCGCGCGAGCAGTACGATCGCGTGATGGGCTACGTGAAAATCGGCAAGGACGAAGGCGCCAAGGTTGCGGCCGGCGGTGAGGCGGCCGGAGGTAAAGGATATTTCATCAAGCCCACGGTTTTCACCGGCGTCTGCAATGAGATGCGGATAGCCCGCGAGGAGATTTTCGGCCCGGTCGCGGCTACTATCCCGTTTAAAGACGAGGACGACGCGGTACTGCAGGGTAACGATACAACTTACGGTTTGGCCGCGGCCGTCTGGACGCGGGACGTAAGCCGAGCTGTACGCGTGGCGCGCCGGCTCAAGGCCGGTACGGTCTGGGTCAACACCTACGGCGTGCTTGATCCGATCTCACCCTTCGGCGGCTATAAGCAGTCGGGCTTTGGACGCGAACTGGGACGCTATGCGCTCGAGCTTTACACGCAGGTGAAGTCTGTGTTCGTGGCTCTCTGAACGGGAGCGTCAGACGGGCCGCGCGCATCATAGCGTCGCGTCAGCGCAAGGGCGGCTCGCATTGTCGCCGCTGCCCGCGTACCTTGCTCGGCTTGCGCCGGTGGTGCGGTGATTCAGGCAAGCGCGGTAATCCTGGCCGGCGGCAAGGGCCGGCGAATGGGCCAAGCGAAGGCTACTCTGATGTTCGGCGGCCAGACACTCCTTGAGCGTCTGGCCGCCGAACTCGCCAAGGCCTTCAGCGATCTCGTCGTTGTGGGACCTCCTGAGTCCACGGGCATCCTGGCCGCAGCGCCTTTGGGAACGACCCTGCTGCGCGACGAGCTGCCGTTCAGGGGTATGCTACCCGCGCTGGCGAGCGGCCTCGCCGCCGCGCGCGAAGAAGTTGTGTTAGCGGTCGGATGCGACCTGGCGCTGTTGCGGTCCGAGGTTGCCCGCGCGCTCTGCGACGCCTTGGGCGATTTCGACGCGCTCCTTCCCGAAGTCGGCGGCCATCTGCAACCGCTCGCCGCGGTCTATCGCCGCAAGCCCGCCTTGGCGGCGTTCAGGAAGCTGCTCGAGCTGGGAGAATATCGGATGGGACGGGTGGCTTTGTTCCTGGAAACAAGAATTCTCTGCGAAGACGAGATCCGCCCTTTCGATCCCGCTCTTTTGAGCTTCCTCAATCTGAACACGCCCGAGGATTATCGCGAGGCGCTGCGACTGGCCGGCTTCTGACCGTGGTGCCGTCCTTCGGCGTGTTCATCCACTGCCGCGTGAAGTCCAGCGCAGAATCGGATGCCGCGCGGCCTGGGCTTCGTCGATTCGGCGCAGGCGAAGCGAATGGGGCGCCTGCTTCACGGTCTCAGGCTCCTTTTCGGCCTCGGCGTAAATACGCTTCATCGCTGCCACAAACTCGTCGAGGGTCGCCCGGCTTTCGGTTTCGGTGGGCTCAATCATGAGAGCGCCTGGGACGACCAGCGGAAAGTAGATGGTGGGCGGATGAATATTGAAGTCGAGCAGCCGTTTGGCGATATCCAGCGTGGTTACGCCGGTGCGTTGCTCAAGATCGTGCGTTAGTACGCATTCATGCAGAGCCGGCGCCTCGGTCGCCGGGGGAAATACAGCTCTGAGGCGCGCGCGCACGTAGTTGGCAGCCAGAATCGCAAGTTGGCTTGCTTGCGCGAGTCCGTTGGCGCCGAGCGCGAGGACGTATGCGTAGGCGCGCACCAGCATCGCGAAGTTTCCGTGAAAGGCGCGAAGCCGGCCGACTGAATCTGGGCGGTCGTAGTCCAGCACCCAGCCGTCGGTCTCACGTTTTACCCGCGGCACGGGCAAAAACGGCTCCAGCTCGCGCTTGACCGCAACCGGTCCCGCTCCCGGGCCTCCGCCGCCATGAGGCGTCGAAAAACTCTTGTGCAGGTTTAGCTGCAGAATATCGGCGCCCATCTGGCCGGGCTGGGCGACGCCAAAAAGCGCGTTCATATTGGCACCGTCCATGTAAAGCAGCGAGCCGTTTCGATGCAGCTCTTCAGCGATTTCCAGGATTTCAGGTTCGAACACGCCCAGCGTGTTGGGATTGGTCACCATCAGAGCTGCAACCGTCGGATCGAGCAGCGAGCGAATCTCGGCCGCCTCGAGAAAGCCGTGCCGGTTCGACGGTGCCACCACCACCTCGAAGCCTGCCAACCGGCAGCTCGCTGGATTGGTCCCATGGGCGGTGTCGGGCACGAGCACCTTGCCGCGGTGCTCGCCACGTTTGCGAAAATGGGCGCGTGCGATGAGCAGTCCTGTAAGCTCGCCCTGGGCGCCTGCTGCTGGATGGAGCGACACGGCGTCCATCCCGGTGACCGCAGCTAGTGCCGCTTCGAGCCGAGCCATGAGCTCCAGCGCTCCTTGCGCCATCGCAGCGGGTACGAGCGGATGGAGCGCTGCGAAGCCGGCAAGGCCCGCCAGCTCGTCGTTAACCACCGGGTTGTACTTCATCGTGCATGATCCCAGCGGATAGAACTGAAGCGCAGGCGAGAAGTTAAGCTGCGAAAGCCGCAGGAAATGGCGCATGACCTCGGGCTCACTCAGTTCGGGAAAGCCTGGAAGATCGTCGCGGCACAGATCCGGCCCCAGGATTTCGGCGCCTCGCGGTTCGCGCTCATGCGCCGGCTCCAGGTCCACGCCCATTTTTCCGCGCACGCTGCATTCGAAAATTAGAGGCTGGTTCGACGACTCTGTCTGCGAGCCAGCCGCTGCCTTCTCGTGGATTTGCTCAGGCGCTAGCTTGGCGGTTGCCATGGTCCTCGTCTCCTGAAAGCACAGCACATAGCCGATCGATCTCGGTCGCGCGGTTAGCTTCCGTAACCGAAACCAGGAGCGTGTCACGCAGCTCCGGGTACCATCGCTCGAGCGCTACCCCGCAGAGAATTCCGGAGGCCTCGGCGCTTGCGAGTCTCGATGCGAGACCGGGCAAGGTGAGAGTGAACTCGTTGAACACCGGGCCGGAAAAACGCAGCCGCAGACCGGCCGCCTGGAGCCGCTCGCGCGCGTTGTAGGCCAGCTCGACATTGCGCTCTGCCAGCCGGCGCAACCCCTGACGTCCTACGAGCGCCAGGTAGACTGTTGCCGCAAGAGCGCACAGCGAATGATTGGTGCATATGTTCGAAGTCGCGCGACCCCTCCGGATGTGCTGCTCGCGGGTAGCGAGAGTCAGGCAAAAGGCGCGGCGCCCTTCAAGGTCGCGAGTTTCGCCCACCAGCCGGCCCGGCATCTGGCGCACCTGGGCCATCCGGGCTGCCATGAAGCCGACTCCAGGCCCGCCAAAACTCTGCGCCAGGCCGAAGCTTTGCCCTTCGCCAACAGCAATATCGGCGCCTAAGTCGCCCGGTGCTTTGAGGAGCCCGAGCGCGAGCGCTTCGGCAGTAACCGCGATGGCAAGCGCTCCCGCCCGATGGGCGATCTCTACAATCTCGCCAAGCGGCTCGACTACCCCGAAAGCGTTCGGGTATCCGGCGACGACGCAAAGGAGGTCATCGTCAGCCATTGCCGTAAGCTGGCGCAGGTCGGTTGAACCTGCAGCCGGATCAAAGGCCACCTCGACCAGCTCAAGGGTTTCGGAACCGCTGAGGTACGTGCGCAGCGTCTCGCGATAGTCGGGCCACAGTGCCCGGGACACCGCAACTCTGCGCCGCACCGGGGCCAGCCGCTGCGCCATCAAGACCGCCTCGGCAGTCGCCGAAGCACCGTCGTACATGCTGGCATTGGCAACCTCGAGCCCCGTTAACTGCGTGATGAGCGTCTGGAACTCGAAGATCGCCTGAAGCGTCCCCTGGCTCGCCTCGGCCTGGTACGGCGTATAGGCCGTCGCAAACTCGGAGCGGGCGATGATGGCGCGGACTATTGCTGGAGCAAAATGGCGGTAGCAGCCGAAACCAAGGAAGTTGGCTGCCGCAAAAGCACCGGTGTTTTTACGCGCCATCTCCTCCAGTTCTGCCACTACCTGTGCCTCCGATAGCCCCGCTGCAAGCCCAATTGCAGCCTGGGCGCGGAGTTTCTCCGGCACCGGTGCCAGAAGGTCGTCGATGCTTGCCGCACCGATGGCCTCCAGCATCGCGGCGATATCGTCGTTGGTGTGGGGAATAAACCTCATTCTAAAGCTCTTAGCTAAAGTGGATAACAGTTAACGCGAGGCTCTGCACACGAGGCCCGGGACCTCGTGATGGACATTCACCTGGCGACAAATTCGTGCTGATAGAGTACGCGCCGGGTTTCAATCGGGTGGACAGCATCCTGCAAAACAGATTTCGACCATGATGTCACGGCGGAGGAAGAACAAAAAGAAAGTTTACAACGTCAACGGTGCCGCCAGTTGACTTTTGTTCACAGGCTGACAGTCGACAAGACAAGCACTCGGAGCAGGCGTCCTGCGCTCAACGTACGGGAACGATATCGCCTCGGAATCCTGACCGTGGCACCGCGGGTGCGCGTTCAATGAAGCGCTTTCTCGGCCGCCTCGTATCGGTCCACGGCAATGCGAAAATGGCCCGCATCCAGAGCGCTATCGCCTTCGGACTTGTAACGCTGAGCCACGCTCACGTCGCGCCCGTTTTGTTGGGCCTGCGCAATCTCATGGGCTACATGGTCCTTCAGGTGGTGGGCTTTCAGGTCCATCATTGTGACGCGCGAATGGGTGCGGGGAGCCAGTGGCTCAGCGGTTTGCGCAAGGGCGGTCGAACGGCCCATCAGCGCGGGCGCAACCAGTATCCCGGTTAAAACAGCCGCCAGTACTCGCCGCATGTAAATGATCCTAACACCGGCTGTGGCCATGCGGTATGGAAAAAATGAAGCGATTGCATCCTTCTCTGCGAAGAAGGTCTATTCAGGACTCTGCATCGAGGCTCCGGGTGACCTCGTCGACGATTTCCATCACGTCAAGGGTCTGGACCTTCTCTTCCAGGTCTTTGGCCTTGATGCCGTCGGCGAGCATCGTCATACAGTAAGGGCAGGAGACGGCGATGACCTCAGGGTCAGTCTGAAGCGCCTGCTCGGTGCGGAGCAGATTCACCCGTTTATCCGGTTCTTCCTCCAGCCACATCCGCCCTCCGCCAGCACCGCAGCACATGCTGAATTTATGGTGGCGTTCCATCTCGCGAACGTGGGCCCCCGCGCGGCTTAGCACCATCCGTGGCTCGTCAAATACGTCGTTGTAACGGCCGTAGTAACAAGAGTCGTGGTAGACGGTCCGCTTCGGGAATTCCGCAGAGATCTTGAGACGTCCCGAAGCGATCAATTGCCGCACGAGGTCGGAGGCATGAATGACCTCGTACGAACCGCCGAATTGCGGATACTCGTTCTTGATCGTGTTGAAACAGTGGGGGCAGTTCACGATGATCTTGCGGACTTTGTATTGGTTGAGTGTTTCGATCAGCATCTGGGCCATCGACTGGTAGAGGTACTCGTTTCCGAGCCGACGGGCCGTTTCGCCGTTGCAAAGTTCCTCGCGCGCGAGGCAGGCAAAGTCTAC
>JAJYVB010000158.1 GCA_021792265.1 Deltaproteobacteria bacterium
CCTCGCCCGCAAGCTCATGCGCTACATCCGCCACTACAACCGCGCTCCCAAACCCATCAAATGGATGTATCGAAACCCCAATTCTCGAATCTCTCCCGATACCATCTCCCGTGTTACAGGCCACTAGTGTGGTGTCCTGCAAATAATTTGACCAACCGGCTTGGCTGGAATGAGATTCTTCGCTGCGCTCAGAATGACGAAAGCGCGCGTTTTGGTTGTCGTTCTGAGCGGAGGTTGCTGGAGCGAAGAATCCCATGCCAGTAACGGCCGGCATCAGCTAATTAACGGGACATCACGCTAGCGCAAGTGCTGTCAGCGTGCGCCTGCCACGCCGCGTGCGGAAGCGGAAGGCGGATGAGCAGCGGCCGGCGCACTTGAGCGCTCAGCCGAGACGGAATTGGCCGCGGCCGTGCATCTCGGTGCCAAGCGGGCCAGGTACTCGCCGATGAGCCGGTTAGCCTTCGCACTGGGATGACGGTCTAAGGGCGAAAGCTCGTATTTTGCGGGCTGGCTTGTCAGGTCAGGAATAATCGCTGACACCCGGATGACGTTGATCCGATGTTGTGCAAGGTCGCGTGCCAGGAGGTCGCCGAGGCGATTGTTGTCCCATACCAACGCGACGAAGCGCGAGTGATCGCGATGCTGCAAGATTTTTTGAGCGCGCTTCACTATCGCCACCAACAAGGCTACGTCCGCGGGATGTGCCGCTCCGGCAAAATGAAGCTCGATAAAGCGGTAGAGCCAGCTCTTGCGCAGCAGCCGGAGAAAGTCCCGGTACCGCTTGCCATGAAATGGGCCGGCGTAGCTCGCCTTCCCGCCGGCCAACAACCGATACTTGGGCCCGGACGGGTCCCAGTAGACCTGGCCGGCAGCCCGCCTGACGTGATCTGAAATCGCCTCGTAAACAACGAGGTCAGGCCGCTTGACGACGCGCGACACGCGCCCGGTCTCAATCTCTCGCAGCATCTGATGGGGTCCGTAGCCGCCGAAGGCGAAGTTGAATCCTCGGTAAGATCCGTGGGCCGCTTTGAGAAAATAGTAAGGAACCGTCTGGTCGTCGTTGAGGCCGTGGCCAAAGGCGAACGAGCCTCCGAAAAACGCAACCGTGCAAGGCCCTCCCTGCACGGCCCTGGGAATGTGCCTGAGGCCGTCCGGGCCGAAGCGATAGGCAACGTCGTACAAAAGCCGCTTGCCGTGATACTCCTTTACCTCGGAGACGGCACCGGGGCGGGCGCTGTAGCCAAGGTCGGCATCGCTTCGATAATAGGCCGGCCGCGCCTGGGTTCTGAGGCCGGATTGGCCGATCAAGAAGAAGAAAGCCTCGGCAAAGGCGAGGCAAATACAGGTTGAGAACGCCAATAGGGCCGAGTTGCGAATGACCTCGCGGCGGGCCAACGCCGTGACGGCGAGGGCGGCGAGGGCAGCGACCAGGAAGTAGATGACGAACGGCGCGCGTGGGCGCAGAACGAACAGCACCGCGACACAGGCGGCCGCCGCGGTGGCCGCGAACACTGCGACGAGCCGCCGGGCAGCCGCTTGTGTGTGGTTTTGCATCGAATAATTATGACGGACTATACAGTTCAGGCGCACCATCATCGACTGGCGAAGTCACGGCGGTTCATCAAGCGCTGCGACACAGTCTGGCCGGGAGAGGAAACAAGTTCGGCCCTTGCGCGTGGAGGAACTGGTGCCGTGCCGGTTTGCCCTGACGGCAAGACTGTTGAACCGGGGGACGCATGTCTTCGCTTACGAGCTTGAAACGAGCTGTGCTCAGGCGAATGGGTCTAATCCCTCGGCGGAGGGGAACGACATCATGTCGGACCGGCTGAGTTTTATCGAAGCAGCGCTGCGTGACGAGCGTCTGGCAGGTTTTCGAAATTACTATCGCTCAGGTATCCGTGAAGGATCGGTACGGCCACAATAGGAGCGCAGATATCAGAGAAATGGAGACCGGGCGAAAAACTTTTTTCACAACCGGGCGATGCACTTGTTCGATGTGGATTCGCGAGTGCGGGCTCTGCCAGGGACTGTGCTGACGCGTTCAACTCCGGCCGATGCTTCCGGGGGACAGGTAGACCTACCCCGCTGTCAACTATGCGATGGTGCGGCGCGGCAGTTCATGGTCCGAAACGGATTTCAAATTCTGCGCTGCGACAGTTGCTCGTTCATGTTTGCGCAACTGCCCAGCGCGATCGACGTGAACGCGCTCTACACCGATGAAGCGTATTGGAACGGGTCCGCCGAGTACGGATGCGAGTACGAGAAGTACTGGGACCTGGTCGGACACGCTTACCTGGTGCGGCTAAAACGCATTCGCGTATTGGTCAGACCGCTTGCTCCCAAGCTGCCGCGAATGCTCGAAATCGGCAGCGCCGCCGGCTACTTCCTGAAGGCCGCGAGCGCGGCGGGATGGGATGCAGTGGGGGTCGAGATCGGCGATTCGATGCGAAAGCGTGCTGCTGCGCTTACCGGGCGCCCAGTTTACGCCTCTATCGAGGAGGCTGCGCCGGGTGGGAAACGGTTCGACTGTATCGCGATGTTCGAGGTAATCGAGCACCTAACCGAACCGCTTACGATGCTCAAGCGGCTTCGCGAGCTTCTGGTCCCCGGCGGGATTCTCGCCCTTACGACGCCCAACTTCGACTGTAATCTTGCGCGCGAGCGTCCCAAGGAATTTGTCTCTTTTTCACCGCCCGCGCATCTGTGTTTTTTCGGCCAGCGCACGCTTCATTCCGTTCTGGAAAAAGCCGGGTTTCGCGCCGTGCTGACTCTCGGCTCGTACGCTTCGCAGCCTACCGATCGCATTCCGATCCCCGGCCCGATTGCCGGTATGCTAAGGCCCCTGCGGCGGGGCAAGCGGCTTCGTCCTCACGGGCTTCTCGGCCGCATCCTGCGCTTTTACCTGCGCCGGCGCGTGGTGGACCTGCGCCGCCATCCCGAGGACGCGCGTTGGGCGGAAACGCTCGAAATTTACGCCCGAAGAATGTAACTGCCGCCGGCCTGTCAGGTACAATTCAACGCACAACGGGCTCTTCAGCAGGGTGTTGAGAAACGAGAGATTTCGACGCGGTAGCGAGAATAGTGCTCAGCACCCTGCGAAAAATCGGCTTCTTTCCTTTAGCTCTCTCCCTCCGGGAGAGACTACAGTGAGGGAAGCAGGTTGGTGAAAAGGCTTTTTCACCAACCTGTTAGGACCGGGGGGTGCAACTCGGTTGATTTTGAACAGCAGGCTCTCTCGACGTTGAACTCATTGGAACGGCTTCCCGACTTTATCGCCGTCGGACCGCCGCGCACCGGAACGACCTGGCTGCACGAAGCCTTTAAGGGCCGCGTCGGACTGCCGGCCGGGGCGAAAGAGACCCATTATTTTTCCACCAATTATGGAAAAGGGATGGCCTGGTATCTCCGTTTCTTTCGCGACTGTCCGCGGGCGTTGCCGGCGGGCGAGATCTGCGCTTCCTATTTTTCTACGGTCGAGGCAGTGCAACGGATCAGGCAGGTTGCGCCGCAGTGCCGGATTATCTGTACGCTGCGCGACCCGGTTGAGCGCCTGTACTCATTCTACAAATTGATGAGGCACGACGGGCGGACGTGGCGCAGCTTCGAAGAGGGTCTCGAGCGCCATCGCGGATGGCTGGAGCGCGGAGGCTACGCCGCTTCACTGGAACGCTGGCGGTTGGCTTTCGGTGCCGAGCGGGTGCTGGTCTGCTTTTACGAGGATCTTGCAACCGATCCCGAAGCGTACCTCGGCCGCATCTGCGACTTCATCGGGATCGCGCGGATCAAACTCAACGGCACCGCTATGAGAGAGTCAGCGGTCAACGCCTTCAGTCATGCGCCGCGCAGTTACCTCCTGGCAAAAGCCGGCCGGCGGCTGCGCGACTGGATATGGGAACACAGGCTTGGTTGGGCGGAGGAGGCGTTCGATCGAGCCGGGATTTGGCGGATTTTTTTCGCGGGCGGCGAGCGGTTCGCACCACTGGATCCGGCGACGGATGCACGGCTTCGCGAGTTCTTCCGCCCGGAAGTGGAGCAGCTCGAAGCGATTCTGGAGCGCGACCTGACCGCCTGGAAAACGCCGCGCCTACGCGCCGCATGAAGCTCCTTCTGGCCGTCGAAGCGTTCCGCACATTGGGAGGAATCCAGGAGATTGTCGACAACCTGGCGGCTGCCTACCTGCGCGTCGGGCACCGCGTTGCGATCGTCTCGAATTCGTATTTCCGCCCCGAGATTGCTCGCGAGCCACGTGCCCTCGCCGATTACTTCGAGGTCGAGCTGCCCAGCGCCAAGCCACTCACGTGGCGCCATCCCGAACGGCTTTTCAGCCGCGCCCGCGCCCGGCAGTTTCTCGATTGTGTGCGCCAATGGTCGCCCGACGTGGTGAATTCCCATGTCTTCCAATGGGACAAGCTGCCGCCGCTGGTTGCCGCGTGCCGGCGCGCGCGGATCCCGTTGGTGCAGACGCTTTACGATCCCAAGGGGCGGGAAAACTCGGCGTTCAGGCGCTGCGCCCCCTGCGCGATGCCGCGGCGCTGGTCACGGACTCGCGCGCCGGAAGGGATTACTTTGCGTCGCTGATGGATGCCGCGCACAACGCCCACGTCATCGGCAACGGTGTCGATCTCGATGCGGCAGCCAAAGCCGTCCCGTTTCGCCGCGACCGCACCTACATCCTTTCGGTTGCGCGGCTCAATTTCCGCAGCAAGGCTCTCGATGCCGTCTTGCGGGCGTTTGGGCAGCTTGCCAACGAGTTTCCCGGGGTCGATTTGCTGGTGGGCGGCGACGGGCCTGACCGTATCGCTCTGAGCGAGATGGCCCGCGCCGCAGGGCTTGAGTCGCGTGTGGTGATGCTCGGCGCTGTGCCTCACGACGAACTGTGGAGCTACTATCGCGGCGCGTTGCTTTTTGTCCTCTCAAGCCGAATCCCCGAAGGCCGGGCGCTGGTGTTCCTTGAAGCGATGGCGGCCGGGCTGCCAATCGTTGCCACCAAGAGCGGCGGAACGCCCGAGATCGTTGCCGACGGCCAAAGCGGTGTTCTGATCGAGGGCAACGATCCGGAGATGTTTGCCGCTGCGATGCGCAGTCTGCTGAGCGACGCCGCCCTTCGGCGGCAGATGGGCGCACGGGCGCGCGAACTGGCTGAGCGCGAGCACGGATGGGACGCCGTGGCGCGCCGTTACCTGGACGTGTACGCTTCATGCTGCGCCGGAGGGCCGCGGCTGCAGGTGGACGCCGTGTCTTTATCGAGCCTGAAACCAACCGGCGCGGACAGGGCTGTCGATGCGAAGCGAAGCGGGGCTTAAACTTCCCGATTTTATAGCCGTAGGTCCGCCGCGCACGGCCACCACCTGGCTTCACGAGGTGCTCACCGGAAGCGTGGCGCTGCCGGCCGGCACCAAGGAGACGCAGTTCTTCGTTTGGAACTACGACTTGGGTATCCGATGGTATGCGGCCCATTTCAGGAACTGCCCGCCGCACCTGCCCGCGGGCGAGATTGCACCCACCTATTTCAATTCTGCTGAGGCCCGCGCGAGGATTGCCCAGCATATCCCGCAATGCCGGATCGTATGCACGCTGCGCGATCCGGTAGAGCGCATCTATTCGCATTACAAGGTGTGGCGCAAGATCGGCCGTATCAAGGCGCCTTTCGAACAGGCCGCGTTCAACCATCGCCAGCTTGCCGACTACAACCGCTACGCCTTTCACCTGCGCCAATGGCGCGACGCCCTCGGGCCGCAAAACGTCCTCGTGCTCATCTACGACGATCTCGAGGCTGACCCGCAACGCTACGTCGAATCGCTCTGTGCATTTGTCGGTATCGCGCCACCTGACCTGCGCAATTCGCCGCTTGCCCGGCGGCGGGTTTACGCGGTGAACGACGCGCCGAAGAGCCAGCGGCTTGCCCGCCGCGGCCGCCAGCTACGCGACCGCCTGATCCGGCTGCGTCTCTACCGATTGGTCGACGCACTGGAACCGCTTTGGGACTACTGCTCCGGGCGCGGCGAGAAGTTTCCGCCACTCGATCCGGATCTGGAAAGCCGGCTTCGGGAGCGCTTTCGTCCAGAAGTTACAGAACTGGAAGAGTTGCTGCAGCGCGACCTTTCATCGTGGAAAGGCGCGGCCGAGTTCAGTGGCGGGCTCCGGCCGGATGCGGCGATAAAGGCCGTGCGCCGCAACTGAGTGCGGCTGCGGCATTTCCCGCCCGGTAGTAGGACTCGTTAGCCGCGTGCCGGCGCGCCGGGTATCGGCCTGGCGTCAATCAGGATCGCCGCCAGAATCGCCGGCTCTTTGGTACGGTTCACCCAGCCGTGATTTGTGCCGCGCTGCACCACGACATCGAAGGGTTCGAGATCGACTTCGCCCTCGTCGAGCAGCAGCGTGACTTTGCCGGACAGCAGCACGATGTAATCGACCGTCCGGGTCGTGTGCATCGCCGGATGCCGGCGGGTGTCGACGCGGCAATGCGTAGCGCCCATCGCGGCAAACCGCGCGGCTGCGATTTCTTCCAGCTTCTCGTGCGGCATCGCCGGATCGTCCGGCATTACCACGAAAAAGCGAAAGGAGCTCCCGCCCGCAGGCGGTTCCAGCCGCTTTGGCCGCGCCGCGGCGTCGCCCGGCTTCGCATTGTCTGCGGGCGTTTCATCGGTAACCCAGATATCGCCGGCCCACGGGTGGCTGATTTCGCCAGGCGGGGGCCCGTCGATGACCACGATCGATTTTCCCGCCGCGTTGTGACCGGTGACGATACGGCGAAGCGCTCGTGCCATTTGGATCTCCTGCCTGATTGAACGAGGCTGTGAACGGAAAACGCCGCCGGGCCGGCGTGAACGGCGCTTATGCGCCTTTCGTGGCGCGCCCGCCGACTACTTCATCTTTCCTACGCCGATCCATCCCTTCTGAACAGGCACAGAGTAGAAGAGTTCGAGGCGGCGCGAGCGGAACTTCCACAGGCCCTCGACCTTTTCGTACTCGTCATGAAGCCGCCCCGCACCCATCACGCTTTCGCCATTCCTCACGGCGCGATTTTCGTAGCAGCATACGCCGCGTGCGTGACGGTCGTCGATGATTTCTATCAGGTGGTTGGTGAAAAACGCCTTGACCCGTTGCGTCCAGGTGGTGGCGTAGAAATCCTTGATGTTAGCGCGTCCTCGATGGACGCCCAGCCCCGTTTCGCTGAAGTCAACGGTTCCGTCTTCCGTATATAGGCGCGACATCGCCTCTTCGTCACGCCGCTCGATCGTCTGGCCGTAGCGGTATGTCAGCTCGCGAATTTTCTCTTTCTCCCACAGCTCGTTTACCTTGCGTTCGAGTTCAGAGTCCATCGTCAGCGCCCCTCTCCGTGAAAGCCATGAGACGAAAGCTGCCGGGAGCGTCCGCGCAGCTTGTTCGGCGCGCGGACCGCGTAACGACCCCCGCGCAATCACCGTCCATACAAAAGGTGTAGCTTGGCCCGAAAACTAACCGATGGCTCCGCCCGGTACAAGACCTAAGAGTGGCCGTCTTCAGCCGAGCGGCTAGCGCGCTTCAACCACGGCGAACGACTTTGACTCTGATCTCGTTCAGAAACATTGGTGACACCCTGATAAGGGTGTTGGGATGCGAATTGGGAGCTTGGTTGGGCGCGGGTGGGTGCGTGCCGGGCGGAGTG
>JAJYVB010000159.1 GCA_021792265.1 Deltaproteobacteria bacterium
GTCATAAAGATAAGGAGTACCTTCGCATGCCTCGCGTTAGCGTGTTCAAACCGCGCCTTGGCGTTGGCGAATTCCGTCTTGAATGTCTCGTCCCATTGCCGTGAATCGGGGCATTCCATCATGGTGGCGGCGTAGCCCGCAAAGCCGCGGCATGCCGTCCAGAGTACATCCTTAGCACCGCGGGCACCGTTAGGCTTTATTCGTCGCGGTTGGCCGTCTGAATCACTCAATTCGAGGAGCCTTCGCCCGGTCATATAGCCCTCCGCTAATCGCCGCAACAGCGCCACGCACTGCCGAATGCTCATTTTCGAAAGCAGTTTTTCATATCTAGAGAGCTGTTGGGCCGGAAGCCTCGCAAACTTTTCGTCCGCTCGCTTGGCTCGTATTCCCTTATGATCACCCATATTACGCACTTCCTCTACTCGGCCTTTCCAAGGTAGCACTGGTCGTGGGCGGGCGAGCGTCGTATTCGAAGGCCGGCAGCCAAGCCGAAAGCGGAGCCAGGCGGGTCGCCCCAAGCGGTGAAAGTTCCACATCGCCCGAAAAGGCTACGGGAAGGGCCGCGTTAGCCTTACCAAGAACGCTCGAGCTCGTGGAACGCTATCCGGGATTGGAAAAAGTTACGGATTTGAGCGGATTGCGTGCCTTTATCGGTGACTGTCGGCGATGCAAGCTCTGGCAGGGCCGCACCAACCTGGTGTTCGGCACCGGCAATCCCCAGGCTGAGCTGATGTTTGTCGGCGAAGGGCCGGGCGCCGACGAAGACGCCCGCGGCGAGCCTTTCGTGGGACGGGCCGGGCAGATTCTGACCGACATCATCGAACGGGGAATCGGGCTCGGGCGCGCCGACGTTTACATCTGCAACGTGGTGAAATGCCGCCCGCCGGGAAACCGTAATCCGGAACCCGACGAGGTTGCCGCCTGCGAACCGTTCCTGATGCGCCAGATTGAGCTGGTACGCCCGAAGATAATCGTTGCGCTGGGAAGCGTTGCGGTACAGTCGCTGCTGAAGGTCAAAACGCCCATCAGCAGGCTGCGCGGCGAGTGGCATGAGGTGCACGGCGTACCCATGATGCCGACCTTTCATCCCGCCTATCTGCTGCGCAATCCCGCCGATAAGCGCCTGGTCTGGGCCGACATTCAGAAGGTGATGAAGCTGATGGGCAGAGAGGTGCCAAAGCGAAGACGCTAACGCTAAAAAGGTTCGGTCCAAGAACAATGCGCGACGGTGGGCAGCGATTTCTCGGAGGGAGCCGCGGATGGCTGCTCATGGCGCTCCTTCTACCCTTGGCCGCGGCGGTCAAAATCTCGCTGGGGGCCATACCGGCGAGTGGCGCAGCCACGGCGGCCCGCACCGCCGGTGTGCCAACCCCAACGGTGATCCTGATTTCGATCGATGGCGCCATTAATCCAGCCGTGGCCGATTACGTTGAGGGAGCAATCGCCGTAGCTGCAGCCGACAACTCAGCGGCGGTCGTCGTGCAGCTCGACACGCCGGGCGGGCTTCTGGCCTCTGCCGAACAGATCGTCAAGGCGCTGCTCAACTCGCCCGTGCCGACTATCGTTTACGTTGCACCTTCCGGCGCAAGCGCTGCTTCAGCCGGCACCTTTATCACTGAAGCCGCCAATGTTGCGGCTATGGCGCCGGGCACGACTATCGGCGCAGCCCATCCAGTCACGGAGTTCGGCGGCAAGCTGAGCGGGACGATGGCTAAGAAAATGGAGAACTTCGTCGCAACGTTTGCCAGCACCATAGCGCGCGAGCGTGGCCGAAACGCTTCATGGATGGAGCAGGCGGTGCGGCAGAGCGCTGCAATTGGAGCCGATGAAGCGCTCAAGCTCAAGGTTATCGACCTGATCGCGCCCGACCTGGTCACGCTCCTAAAAGACGTTTCCGGCCGCTCGGTTAGGATTGGAAGCCGGATGGTCAGGCTGGAGCTCGCCGACGCGAGGGTGCAGCGACGGAGCATGACCCTCGGCGAGCGAATCGTTAACCTGCTGGCCGACCCCAATCTGATGTACCTGCTGCTGATGGCGGGGATCGTGGGTCTTTACTTCGAGTTTGCTCATCCCGGGGTTTTTCTGCCGGGCGTAGCCGGTGCGATATGCCTTCTGTTGGCTCTCGCCTCCTTCGCGATCGTGCCGATTGACCTAAGCGGCCTCATGCTGATTCTGCTCGGTGCGGTGCTGCTGATTACCGAAGCGTACGTAACCAGCTATGGAGTTCTCGGACTTGGCGGAGTGGTCGCCCTCGTTCTGGGTTCGCTTTTCCTAGTGAACCGCGGCGAGACAAACCTGGTTGTTGACCGCGGAATCATTTTTGGTGCCGCTCTCGCTATGGCGGCAATAATCCTTGGAATCGGCTACGTCGTGGTTCGGGAACGCAAGGGGCGCGCCCGGACGGGCATAGAGGGGCTGGTCGGTGAAATCGGCGAGGTGCGCGTTGCGATTGCACCGGCGACGCCCGGCTGGCTCTTCGTGCATGGCGAGATCTGGCGGGCGCGCAGCGCAGAGACCCTGGAGGTTGGCGCACGGGCCCGGATAAAAGCGGTGCATGGTCTCGAGCTCGATGTAAGTCGGGTTGACGGACAAAAGGAATCGGCACCGGGTCCTTAAACCGGCTGGTCAAAAGGGCAAAGGCATACGGAGGCGGTCATGGCGAGTGGAGTCGGTCTCGTAGTACTGGTAGTCGCTATCTTTCTACTCAGCGGACTGAAAATCCTCAACGAGTACGAGCGTTCAGTGATATTCCGCCTGGGGCGGCTGACTCCCTACCGCGGCCCGGGTGTGATTTTCGTAATTCCGGTGCTCGAACGCCAGGTGCGTATCGACCTGCGGACGGTTACGCTCGAGATCCCGCCCCAGGACGTTATCACCAGGGACAACGTCACGGTTAAGGTGAGCGCGGTGCTCTACTTTCGCGTCGTCGATCCTTCGCGCGCCGTAACCGAGGTCGCCGATTACCTGTTTGCTACGCTTCAACTTGCCCAGACGACGCTGCGGTCGGTCGGCGGACAGAGCGATCTCGACGACCTGCTGAGCCAACGCGAAAAGCTCAACGCTCGCATCCAGGAGATCATCGACGCCCAGACCGAGCCCTGGGGTATCAAGGTGACCCTCGTTGAACTGCGCAATATCGACCTGCCGCAGGACATGCAGCGCGCTATTGCTGCCCAGGCCGAGGCCGAGCGCGAGCGTCGCGCCAAGGTGATAGCCGCCGAAGGGGAGTACCAGGCGGCGCAGCGGCTTGCCGACGCGGCCGAAATCATGAACCGCAATCCGATCACGCTTCAGCTCCGCTACCTGCAGACACTTACGGAGATTGCCACCGATCGTAACTCGACGACGGTCTTCCCCCTGCCTATTGACCTGCTGGAGCCGTTTTTTCGAATGCGACAGCAGGCCCGTGGCCAGACCGGGACGGTACCGGAGGCGTCCGAAACGCTGGCATCCGGGTCAAAGCCTCAGACTGGTCCGTCGCGATGAAAGAAACTGCAAAGGGCCGTCTGATTTTGGTTCGCCACGGCGAAAGCGAAGGCAATCGCGTCCGCCGCTTCACGACGTCGCCGGAGGTGCCGCTTACGGAGCTGGGGCGGTCGCAGGCGCTCAAAGCTGCAGGCACGATTGCGCGCCTGTTCCGCCCCCAGTTGATTATGACCAGCCATTTCGCGCGCGCTTGCCAAACGGCCGATATCATTTCCAGGCAAACGAGCCTCGCGATCGAAATCGACCCCGAGCTTCGGGAGCGAAGCTTCGGCAGCCTGGCGGGTCATCCGTACGAGCTGGCGCAGCAGATGGCTGTGGCCAGTGGCGATGAGCCTCGTTTCTGGAAGCCTCCCGGCGGCGAGAGCCTGGAGGAGGTCAGGCGGCGCGTCATGCCCGTTATCGAGCGCATTGCGCTCCGGTTCTCGGCCGCCGACGTCGCGATCGTGAGCCACGGTGAGGTGATGATGTCGCTCTGGGGACATCTGAGCGGTAATTTTGACACCGCACCGCACCCGGCCAACGGCGCCATCTTCGTGCTCGAGCATCGTGCCGGCCGATTCCTGCCGCCCCAACTCCTTGCCGATGGTGTCGCGCCGTAGCTGGACGATTCGGAGCGAGCCGGCGCACCCTGCTTTACGGTGCCGCAAGGGCGCCCACCAGCGGCGCCAGTTCGCGCGGTAGGCGGTGTGCCGGGTCTAACGCAAGTGGCCGGGGGTAGGCAACCAGGCCGCTCTGCTCGGCGAGGTGCCGTCCCGCCGCGCCCAGCATCAGGCGCATCAATGCGAGCGCGCCTGCGCGGTTTTGCGGATGGCTCGCGAGCGTGACCCCGTAGGCCACCGGCGCGCCGTTAATCCGGATGGGTTTTGCGTCCGGACCTACGTCAACACTCGCTTGGGAGTAAGATTTAGCGTATTTCATCGCGCCAAGGTTGATCTCCGGCGGCAGCTCGACATATCGGAAGCCGCCCAGACGCGCCTCCGATCGGAAGCCGAAGTAGTAATCGAGTTCACCGCTTTGCAGCAGCGCGACCAGTTCGCTATCGCTGGGGCGGATGTTGGCGGGCGGGCAATGAGCGTTCAGTTGCGCCGCGAGGCCCGGACGCTTGTAATAGCGCTCGGCGAGCTTCCACACGATTAGTGTCCAATAGCCTTCGGGATCCCGCGCCGGATCCGAGTGTCCGTAACGGACTCCAGGTTGCAACAGAATCCGATACCAATTCGAGGTGTTTATATGGCGAGCGCCACGCGACTGAGCCGTGTAGAGGAGCGCCATCTCATTGCCGGCAAATACGATTACCCATGGGTCTAGTCCGTGATGTGGCTTCGCCAGAAGCCGCCAGTCGGCGCTGACCACAAGGTCGGCGCTCCGCCCAAGGTCGGTTACCTTGCGGATTGCGTCGAGGCTGCCCGAAGCCTCGCCGAGTACCCTCGCGCCGGAGAAGCGACGCCGATAAATGCCCGCAAGGGCCTTCATATAGCCGGCCAGGGTCGAAGCGTAAAAGACGTGGACCGGCGCGGGCGGCACCGGGCGGGAAGCCGCCTCAGGTGCTTGTGTGCGGGCGGCGAGAGCGAGCGCCGCAAGCAGGCTTGCCGCCGTTAAGACGGAAGCCGCGACACGGGTAATCGGGGATCGGCATCGCATGACAGGCGATACTGCGTTGCGCCACAATTCTTGTCAAGTGTCCTGCATCGTGGCAAATTTGTTATTAAGAGAACGCAGGGCTTGTATGCGTGTCGCCCGGCTTGAAGCAGTGTAAGGCGGCGCCATAATAGGTGACCCAATGACGGATTCGACAGTAGTCGTGCCCAAGCTTCGCCAGGCGCGGATGGTGCGGGGCCTGAGCCAGAGCGAACTGGCGCGCCGAGCCTGCATCTCCCGCCAGGCGCTCTCCGCTATCGAGACGGGCGCCTATCAGCCCGGTGTTGCCGTGGCCATAGGACTTGCCCGCGCGCTTGGCGAGAGCGTTGAGAACCTTTTCGGTGAGGCCTCATTCGAGCGAATCCCGGCGCGCCTGGTTGAGGCATCGGTCCCTGCCGGACAACGCGCCCGCGTGGCGCTCGCGTCGGTCGGGGGCAAGGTGATTGCCGTGACACAGCCGCTGGCAGCACTTCGACTGCTTCCGGTTTCCGGAATCGTCGAGCGGGCATCTTCCAGGGGAGAGGCCGAGGTCGAGAGTTTTCGGTCGCGCGCCGAGATCGACGCGACGCTGCTGATTGCTGGATGCGATCCGTCGGTGACGATTGTCGCCGACTGGCTGGGGCGCTGGCGCGCGCCGGTAAATGTGGTTGCGCTCGCCTGCTCGAGCCGCGGCGCGCTGGAAGCGATCGTGGCGGGCCGGGCTCACGTTGCCGGAGTTCATCTGCGGGACCCGCGCGACGACGAGGACAACGTGGCCGCGGTGCACCGGGCGCTCGGACGGCGCCGCGCGACCGTGGTCAACTTTGCCCGCTGGGAGATCGGTCTGGCAACGCATCCAGGCAACCGCCTTGGTATTCGCGGATGGGGGGATCTGGCGCGGCCTGGAATTCGGATAGTCAACCGCGAACCCGGATCGGGCGCGCGCGCCGCGCTTGACGAGGCCCTGACGAAGGCTGCGCTTGAGCCAGCGCGAATCAAGGGATACCGGTCGGAGGTCGGCGGCCATCTGGAAGTCGCTCAGGCGATCGCCGCAGGCCATGCCGACGCCGGTGTTACGATTCGGGTTGCCGCGCAGGCTTACGGACTCGATTTCATCGCTCTGCGCGAGGAACGCTACGACCTGGTTATTCCGGAGAGCGAGATGCACTCGGCGGCGGTGATCGCGATGCTCGAGCTGCTTGCCTCGAGCCGCTTTACCCGCGAACTAACCGAACTCTGCGGCTACGACACGGCCCATACCGGCGAAGTGCTTCTTCCGCGCGCGTCGGTCTCAGCCGGCTGAACTCGCCAATCTGCGCCGTACTGCTCGCTCTGGCGCCGCGCGGTCTGGCGGGCGTCAAGGCGCGGTTTGGCCGGCAACACGCTCCAGGAACTCGACGGATCGCAGGCGGCGGCCAGCCGACGCGGCGATGAAGCGCGAGAGCGCATGAGCGCCCGCCCGACCGGCTGCTGCCAGCGATGGCGCCTGCGCTAGCTGAGCGCAGCTCAACGCTGCCAGGGCTGCAGCGTCGGAGCCGGGCAGCAGCACCGCCGCGTCTCCCGCCGCCGGCCGGCATCGCGCACACGCGATTCCGCCGCGTTCGGTCACAAAGGCGAGCGGATGGGCCGTTAGAGCGGCTGGCGCGCCGCAGAGCCGGCAGCGCGCGAAATCGAGAGCAAGGCCGCATGCTGCAAGCAGGTGCATCTCGAAGGCCTGGCGGAGCGCGGCGCCAGCGCCGGCGCGTTCGAGGGTCCGCAGCGCCTCGACGAGAAGCGTGTAAACGTCCGATGCGTCGTCGGCTTCGGGCGTAAGCGCTTCGCAGAGCTCGAGCGCGTAGCTGCCCATAGCGATACGGGCCAGATCGTGCTCCAAGAGGAAGGATTCCAATCCTTCGGCCTCGGCACGAACGATGAACATCAGCTCGCCGTGCGGACGGCGGCGAAACCTCAGCATCACGTGCGAAAAAGGTTCGAGCCGGCGTTCGAAGCGCCGGCGCGAGACCTTGGCACCCCGCGCAATTCCGCTAAGCCGTCCGAAGTCGCGGGTGATCAAAGTCACGATTCGGTCGGATTCGAGGTAATCGCGCGTGCGCAGGACAATTGCGGGGCTGTGCTCCTCGGCCGCCATGACAGGGTGTTGGGTTACAATCTTGCCAGCATGGCGTCGCGCATCTGGCGCACCTGCGCGCGCATCGCTTCAACGCCTGCTACGGGCCGCCCGCCTTCGGCGGCCTCGCGCGCCAGCTTGTCGAAGCGGGCCAGGATGTTGGCGAGCTTGCTATGTGCCTCAACGAGCGCCCGCCGGCGCAGCTCATCGGTTTCCCATGCGCCTTCGGCCCACTCGCCAA
>JAJYVB010000160.1 GCA_021792265.1 Deltaproteobacteria bacterium
GTCGCTAATTTCGGAAGGTTTTCTGGCGCGCCCGAAGGGATTTGAACCCCCAACCCTCGGATCCGAAGTCCGATGCTCTGTCCAGTTGAGCTACGGGCGCGCAAATAAACCTTGAAGGATTTCTCCAGCAAAAGTAAGCCCTTGGGGGCCCCCTCCTTGGGCGGAGCAGGCGGGTAGGACCTATCCAACGCGGGTTGTGGCTCGGGAACCAGGTGCTTTGGCGAGGCCATGAATAATTCTTGAGGCGTTGCCGTCTATACACTTGAGTCACCAAGCCGCACCTTTTCCCAAGAGTGTGCGTGCCCCTCCTCCTAGACGGCTATGGTCCGTCCCAAGCGGGCCATGGCTTTGCGGGCGGGCGTTGGGGAGCCTCCCCCCTCCTCAATCGCCCGCCTTTTTGATCCCGCATAGCTTGACACCTCGTTCCGGAAATCATACCACCACTCTTCTGATGTCATGGCGTCAACTTTCGCGTTTGCTCGTGGCGGGATTCGCCTTAGCAATGGCGGCTTTCCTGCTTAGTTGTGGCGGCAATGGCTCCGGATGCGGGACGTTCAGCCCGTTTGGCTTTGTCCCAGGCGCGTGTGCGACGGGTCACGGGCCCCTCGGGGCTCGCCTTGAGGCCATACAGGTGTGTCCGGGCCCACCCCCAACGGCTACCGCTTCTCCCGCTGCTTCGTCGTCGGGAGCGGCTTCCCCTACACCAAGCCCGACACCGACTGCTTGCCCAGCGAGCACCACAGTTGCCGTGCAAGGAGTCGCTCAATTCAATGCGATCGGCACGTTTTATAAGCAGACGAAGAAGGAGACCTTCTTTACCGACATTACGAATGCGGCCGGGACCGGTTGGTTCAACAATAACAGCGACACTTTTAACGACGGAGGAGGGGTCTTTACGGGCCTTAGCGCCGGCTGCGCCTGCATTTACGCAAGTTCCGGCGGGATCCAGAGCCTGCCTGTAATCCTCGACGTTTTTGCGCCGCCGGCTCCGGCACCTGTATGCCCGCCATGCCCAACGCTTGCGCCTACGCCGACCCCGACGCCTACCAAGAAGCCGCACAGCGCTTCAACGCCAACGGCCACAGGGCCTGACGCTACCACATCCGGGGTGATGCTCTGGAGCGCCCGGACGAACGCGCCGGTCGTGGCGATGGCCGCAGGTCCCGCCGGGCAGCTTTACTATTTGTCGGCGGACGGCTACCTCTACGCGCTCAGTCCCGACGGCCGCGAACTCTTCAGGCGAAGGGCTGCCGGCCGTTCGCTGCTCGTTGGGTCCGGGGGAACCGTCTACTACTTGACGCGGAGCGGTTTTCTTGCAGCCATGGCTCCCGACGGAGTCAGGCAGTGGAAGCTCAGGGTGGGTAAGGGCGCCGGGCCGCTGGGGCTCGCCAGCGACGGTTCGGCAATTTACGGCGGTGCTGACGGAGGGCTTTTCTCGGCCGGCTCCGACGGCCGGCTCAACTGGCACGTAAGCTTCCTCGGGCTGCGGACGCTTGCGGTTAGCCAAGACGGCGGTCTGGTTGCGGAAAACCGGGACCAGGCGGTGGCCTTTTCCGCCGACGGCTCCGAGGGTTGGAGCGCATCGCCATGGTCCGCGAGTCCAAGCGGAGGCATAGCCGTCTCCGGTGACGTCGTATACGCCGGTGCTGGCGACGGCCTCTACGCGCTAAGCCTCGCCGAGGGTACGTTGCTGTGGCGCTATGGGCTTCCTTCCGGCGTCAGCGCTGGCCCCGTGGCGGGGCCCGACGACGCCGTTTACTTTGGCTTTGCCGGCGGCCTGGAAGCACGTGGAAGCGACGGCTCGCTGCTTTGGGTGCAGAAGGGTCTGCAGTTGGCAGAAAAAACCCCATTGATCCCAGGTCATGGCGGGACCGTTGTGGTTGGCGATTACAACCGCGCGGCCTTCATGGAGAGGAATGGCGCGTTTCGATGGGTCGGCGCACGGTTCCCTGGGATCAGTGCTATGGTGCTTTCCGAAGGCGGAATTTTGTACATCGGCACCAAATCTGACCGTGTCTATGCCATTCGGTGACCCCCGAACAAACAGTGTTCTAGACATACGGCGAATGAATACAGGTTCCGGCGGAGAATCCGGCTCCGGGTTAGCCGCCAACCTCGGAGCGCGATAATTGGATCTCGGTCCATCGGCCTCGTCGAATTTCTGGGCCGCAAGGCCGGGCGGCCTGGGGAAAATGGTCGCGTAAGACGCCCCGGCTCGGTTTGACAGTATGGGGCGCTCCAGCTAGGTTTTGCGCCTGCAGGGTTAAGGCGCGATGGAACGGCAGGCCAGGCGGGCGCAGGTTTTGCGCCACGCCAAAAGGATATTCGCGCGTAAGGGCTATCATCGCACCAACGTTGCGGAGATCGTGTCGCAGGCGCGGATCGCGCGGGGCACTTTCTATCTCTATTTCGACAACAAGAAGGAGCTGTTTGAGGAGCTGCTGGAGCAGGTTCTTCGGGAACTGGCTGCACGTATCCGAAGGATTCAAATGGGCCCCGGCGAGCCGAGTCCAATCGAGCAGCTACGGGCCAATTTGCGCCGCGTGATGGAATTCGTAATGGCTGAGCGTGAATTGGTCGATATTCTCCTAAATCACTCGGTGGGCTTCGATAAAAACCTCGACGCGCGAATCCAGGAATTTTACGAGCGAGTGGCGGCCCAGATAAAGCGCTCACTTGACCTCGGCATCGCGATGGGGCTGGTGAGAAGCTGCGATACGGGGGTGGCCGCCCGATGCATCCTGGGTGGCGTCAAGGAGAGCGTGGCTCAGCTTTCGCGCGGGGCCGGTGCCGAGGTCGGCGAAGTGGTCGAAGAGGTGCTCAACTTTGGGCTTCGTGGCGTCGCTCAGCCGGAGCTTTCTGGTCACTTGGCGGCGGGAGTCTAACGGGCGCTATCCCGCCCGGTTTTTTTTGGAGCCAGTAGTGAACTGACATGTCAGTTCAGAATCGAAAGCGCGCCAAGGCCGCGCTTGAAAATCGCCGCGCGGCCTTCTACGACCTCGACGGTACCCTGGCGGAACTTAACCTGGTTCATTCCGTGCTTTTTGTGCTGACAAATCTCGGCTCCTGGATCGATCGCGTGGCCTACGTCTCCAGTTTCGCGGCGCGTCTGCCCCGCCTTTACGCGGCTGAACGGCGCGACCGCCATCTTTTGAACGTTGTCATGTTCGGAGCCCTGCGGGGGATTTCGCGCGACCGCCTGGCGATGCTGGGCGAGGAGTACTGCGAGCGCGTCCTGTGGGGCGGCCTTTACGACCGGGCGGTCGAGCTGCTGCAGGCCAACCAGGAGGCGGGCCTTGAACCAGTGCTCGTTACCGGCTCGCCGGACTTTATGGTGGCACCGCTGGCTCGGCGCCTCGGAGTGGCGAGTTTCGCAGCCAACCGGCTCGTTTTCAGAGGAGGCATCGCAACCGGGCGGCTTCGCGAACCCGTGATGGCGGGGACCGAGAAAGCGCATTGGCTCGCTCGCTTCGCAGATGCGAACCGCCTCGAACTAGCCGATTGCTGGGGCTACGCCGACTCGTACTATGACCTGCCGTTTCTATCGGCTGTAGGGCATCCGGTAGCGGTCAATCCGGACCGCAGACTCGAAGCCGTCGCTCATGCACACCGATGGCCGGTGATACGCTTTGGCCGCCGGGGTGAGAGTGCGGCAGCAGACGGTCTAAGCGGCTGGTTGCTAGGCCGGCTAGGGGGAATCCTTGATGGCGCGTCCGGAAGCCAGGCTTAAGGAACTCAAGGCAAACGACCTCAGGCACGAGGTCGGCGCTCGCCGCGACCTGGTGGTGACGCTCACGCGCCGCTCGCAGCCTCGGCTCATCGCCTATGGCGACGACTTTCTCTTCGAGCGGCTTCCCGCCGGGACCCGGGTGATCTATCCGCCGCCGCCGCTTGACCCGCTGCCCGATCCGGATCAGGCGATACGCTACGCGCTGCTCCATCCCGAGAACGCAGACCCTCTGTTTGCGCAGCTCAATCCCAACATGCGCGTCACTATCGCAATCGACGATATCAGCCTGCCGCTTCCGCCGATGCGCCGGCCTGACATCCGCCAGCGGCTGCTTAGCGAGGTGTTGAAAACGCTCGGCGACTACGGCGTCGACGACGTGCATCTGATAATCGCGACCTCGCTGCATCGCCGGATGACGGCTGCCGAGGTGCGCCGGATGGTGGGCGAGAAAGTGTTCGCAGCCTACTGGCCCGATCGGCTCTACAACTTCGACGCGGAGAACCGCGCGGAATTGGCGATGCTCGGCAAGACGGACCATGGCGAGGAAGTCTGGCTCTCGCGCCGTGCTGCCGAATCGGACCTGGTCATCTACCTGAACATCAACCTCGTGCCGATGGACGGCGGCCACAAGTCGGTGGCCGTGGGGCTTGCCCCATACCAGAGCCTGCGCCATCACCACAACGCCGCGACGCTGCGCGACTCGCATTCGTACATGGACCCGGCGCATTCGGCGCTCCATCGTTCGGCCGATCGGATGGGACGCGTTGTCAGCCAGCACACCCGGATCTTCACGGTCGAGACCGCCATCAATAACCGGATGTACGGCGGGATGCTCGATTTTTTGCATAAAAACGAGGACCGCTTCACCGACTGGGACCGGATGCGGCTCAAGGGCTTCAAATGGACGTTGGGCAATCTTTCCGACGATCTACGCCGCTATGCGCTCCGACAGTATGCCTCGCCTTACGGGATGACCGGGGTTTGGGCGGGCGAGACCGAAGCGGTCCATCGCAAGGCGCTGCGCCGCGTGTTCCAGCAGTACGCCGTGCCGGTCAAAGGCCAGAGTGACATCCTGATCGTCGGCGTTCCGTTCATATGCCCTTACAATGTCAACTCGGTGATGAACCCGGTGCTGGTCCAGTGCACCGGACTTGGCTACCTGTTCAACATGTACCGCGGCAAGCCGCTGGTTAAACCGGGCGGCACGCTGATCATCTGTCATCCGCTGCGCGACGAGTTTCATCCCGAGCATCACCCAAGCTACATCGAGTTTTTCCACCGATGCCTGGCCGAGACCACTCAGACGGACGTCTTAGAGTCGGCCTACGAGGCTGAGTTCGCGCGCAACCCGACTTACGTTCACATGTACCGCTACGGCCACGCTTACCACGGAGCGCATCCCTTCTACATGTGGTACTGGGGTGAGCCGGGACGCCATCACCTTGGCCGAGTGATTGCGGCGGGGTGCGAGGAGCCGCAGGTGGCGGCGCGCCTGGGATGGGAGTCGGCCGAAACGCTCGACGAGGCGATTGCCAAGGCGACGGCGGATCTCGGCCGTTCCGCCACAATCACTTATCTCCATCTGCCGCCGCTGGTCATCGCGGACGTGGAATAAAAGGACGGACAGGTCGATGGCCAAGCACAGGCCGAAAGGCAAGGATTGCGCGCTGGCGCCGTCGCCCGCAATGCCGCGGCTGGAGCAGATTCTGGCCGGCAAACGGCTTCTGCTTACCGGGGCGACCGGCTTTCTGGGCAAGGTTTTTCTCTACCTTCTGCTCCGATGGCATCCGGAGATCGGCCGCGTCTACCTGCTCATCCGGGGCGACGGCCGCTCCAGTCACGCACGCCTGCGCCGCGAGATTCTGGATTCACCCGCAATGGGGCCGCTGCGCGACCATGCCGCCGACGGTTTCGATCGCCTGGTCGAGGACAAGCTTGCCGTGGTCGCTGGAGACATCAGCGTCAAGGGTCTCTTCGATCGCTCGGTCAAGGAGCCCGACTCGATCCAGGTAGACGCCGTGGTGCATTGCGCGGGGCTCGTGAACTTCGAAGCCTCGCTGGAACGCGCACTCTCCATCAACACGCTCGGAGTCGCCAACGTGCTGGCTTTCTGCCGGCAGCGGCGAGCGGCGATGCTTCACGTTTCGACGTGCTACGCGGCGGGAGAAGCCGACGGCCATCGTTTCGAGGACGACCTGCCGGTCAACTGGTGCCCACGCGGCGCTGGGGAATTCCACCTGGACCGCGAGATTCGTGACGCCTTGGCTGAGATCGCGCGTGTCGAAGCAGAGTCGCACGATCAGGTGCGCAAGGCAGAGCTATTCGAAGACGGACCGGGAACGGGCGGCGACGTGCAAAACGGCGCGGACTCCAACGGCGATATAAGCACCGCCGGCGTTGGCGGGAGCGGCGGGTCTTTCGAGGCACGGCGCAAGCGCTGGGTTGAGGAGCAGCTCAAGGAGGCTGGCCGGCAGCGCGCCGCGTTCTGGGGATGGCCCAACACTTACAGCTATACCAAGAGCCTCGGCGAGCAACTGGTGTTCGCGGCGCGCGACAAGCTGCGCATAGCGGTCGTCCGGCCGTCGATTATCGAAAGTGCGCTGCGCGATCCGTTTCCCGGGTGGAACCAGGGCGTGAACACGAGCGCTCCGCTTACCTACCTGTCCGGTCGCGGCTATCGCTTTTATCCTGCCGACCCAAAGCTGGTGCTCGATATCATTCCGGTGGACCTTGCGGCGCACGCCATGGTCCCGATTCTGGCAGCGCTGTTAGCAGGGCGGCACGAGTCCGTCTATCAACTCGCGACCTCTGACGTTAACCCGTTTCCGATGGGACGCTTGGTCGAGCTTACCGGGCTCGGCAACCGGCGCGAGCAGCGCGCCGCCGGTGGTCTCCAGGCGCGGTTGGCGCCGCATATCGAGGCGGTCGTGGTCTCGCGGCCGACTTACGAGCTGCTGAGCGGCGCGCTACCGCGCATGCTCAAGCAGGCGGCGCAGGCACTGGCGGGTGTCCTTGGCAAGGAATCGTCGCGAGCTCGCAAGCTTCAGGACCGGGCCGGCCGGCTTGCGGACAATGCCGAGTTTGCGCGCTCGCTGGTCGAGGTTTACCGCCCATACATCCAGGATCTGGCCTATACCTTCCACTCGCGCAATATCCGCGAGCTTTACAGCCGTCTGGCGCCGGCCGACGCTGCGCGTCATCCGTACGACCCCGAGCGGCTCGACTGGGCCGACTACTGGACCAACGTTCACCTGCCGGGCCTGCGACGCCATATCTTTGGCCAGCTCGATTTCCACCGCCGATCGCGCACGCGAACGGCGCTTCGTTTCCGCACCTTGCTGGCCATGCTCGATCATGCCGCCGAACGCTACGGTGCGCGCCCGGCTTTGGTTGCGCGCAAGCCCTCGGGCGAGCGCGTGACTGTTGGTTACCGCGAACTTCGCGACCGAGCGCGGCGCACGGGGCTGATGCTGGCGGGATGCGGTGTCGAGCCCGGGGACCGCGTGATGCTCATCGGTGAAAACTCGCCGGACTGGGTACTCGCCTACTTCGCAATTCTGTTTGCCGGGGCAATTGCCGTGCCGCTTGACCCGATGGTCTCGGCCGACGAGCTGCGGGCGATCGGCGAAATCGCTGCGCCGAAAGCCGTGATACGCTCGGCCGCTGTCGCACGGCGCCTCAGCGACGGTATTCACGGCGCCGCGCCG
>JAJYVB010000161.1 GCA_021792265.1 Deltaproteobacteria bacterium
ATCAGGTGGCAGAGGTCGTGGCGCCCGGCGGAGTCCTGGTCTACGCGGTGTGCAGCTTCGCGCCCGAGGAAACCACCGGCGTACTGCATCGCTTTCTGGAAAGCCACCGCCAGTTCGTGCTCGACGACCACCCGCCTATCGCCGATCTCTTTCCTGCAGACTTTCGCGCCGACGGTACGATGCTTACGCGACCCGACCGCGGCGGGCGCGACGGTTTTTTCGCCGCACGCTTGATTCGCGCCCGTAGCTAGAGGTGAGTAGGGATACCGCCGCGCCCGCGTCCTGCTCTTACAGCCGAAACAGGCGTTCGGCGTTGCCGTGCGCGATAAGTTCGCGCTCGTCGTCGCTGCATTGCAGCCCGGCGAAAGCCGCGGTGGCGTGCTCCGCCCAACGCCCGAAAGCGTGATCGGTCCCGAACAGCAGATGGTCGGCGCCGACAGTTTCGTAGCCCCAGCGAAGCGGTCCGGCTTCGTGCGCGACTGTGTCCAGATAGAGCCGCCGGAGCCATGCGACCGGGTCTCCGCCGTTGTGCGGATGTGTGATCAGGCTTCCTTGCAGGCGGGGAATCATCATCGGGAGGGTTCCGCCGACGTGCGCAATTATAACAGGAGCGGTCGCATACTGCTCTAGCATCCCGGCCATCGCAAGGCGCATCGCCGCAAGCGTTGTGTCGACCATGAAACCGAGGGAGGACAGCGGCAGCACATCGCCCATATAGTTGCGGTTGAGCGGAGCCGTGGGGTGTACGAAGATCGGGCGGCCTAGTTCGGCCATCCGGGCAAACACCGCGCGAAACTGCGGCGCGTCGAGCGGCTGGGCGCGTATGTTCGAGAAGACCTGGAGACCGACGAAACCGAGCTCGCCGATGCAGCGGTCGAGTTCCTTGAGGGTTTCGTCGATATCGCCGAAACCCAATGTCGCGTAACCGCGAAAACGGTTTGGGTGGCGCGCAACTATCTCGGCAAGCTCGTCATTGAGCATCCTGGCCGTCCGGTCGGCTTGTTTTCCGCCGAGCAGCTCGGGACCCGGGATGCTGGCGCTCAGGAGCGCCAGGTCGATTCCGAGGGCGTCCATGTCGGCGAGCTTATGATCCATGGCGACCATGGAAGCGACCGCTCGCACTGCCATCCCCTGGCAGCAGTAAAGGTGATGTAGACCATCGACCACGCGGCTGAACGGGAAGCGCGCCCTTTTTTCCAGCATCCGGGTGAACTTTTCGGAGAGAAAGTGGCTGTGGACGTCTATCTTCATCAGAGTTCTCGTGAGCAGAGTTGTCGAAGCCGCCGATCCGGGCGCTGCTCAGAGCCATGAGAGCACAGAGGGGTGCAGCGCTTTGCCGCAAGGTCCAGCTTCGCTAGTGTTTAGAATACGCCGCGCCGAGTCAAAATAGCCCCGTCGATTCTGTCGGCCGATTTTGCCCGGCTGGGCGAAGAAGTGCGCGCTGTCGAGGCGGCTGGCGCCGACGTGATCCATTTCGACGTGATGGACGGCCATTTCGTACCGAACATATCCATCGGAATTCCCGTCCTGAAGTCGGTGCGCGCCATCACCAGGCTCCCACTCGACGCGCACTTGATGATCGAAAATCCCGAGCGATACGTCGAGGCGTTTGCCCAAGCCGGTGCCGACCTCATCTCGGTGCACGCCGAGACGTGCGCGGACCTGCCGGCGATTGCTGCTCGTATCCGCGAACATGGGGTGCATGCCTCGGTCGCCATCAATCCTGAAACTTCGCCCGAATGCGTGCTGGCCGCCGCCGAGCATCTCGACATGATCCTCGTTATGAGCGTTCATCCGGGCTTCGGCGGGCAGGAATTTATTCCCGAAAGCCTGGAGAAGGTGGACGTGATTCGCCGCGCACTGGACCGTCGCGCACTCAAAGTCGACATCGAGGTGGACGGCGGCGTGAAAGTCGATAACGCGGCTGAGGTTGGCCGCGCGGGCGCCGATATCCTGGTTTCGGGATCGGGGATTTTCGGCCAGAGCGACTACGCGCGAATAGTGGCGGAGATGCGCCGGCGTGCAGAGCGCGGCGGCTGAAACCCGCGCTGCAAACCGCAATCTTGCGCTGCCCAGCGAGTCCGCCGCGGGTCACGGCGCCGGCTTGGCGAGCATCTCCTCAACCGCGCCGATATTGGCGTCGTGGCCCTTGGCCATCACCGTCAGGAAGGCGTGCAGCCGCGGGTCGGCGATGGCTGGCAGCCGCTCGGCGATTTTGCGCACGACCCATCGCTGGCCGCGATTGAGGAGTTCGAGCTTGCCACGGAAATCCGCGACCGCGCGGACCTTCCCGACAAAATCGCCGGTCCGGTTCGAGGGTGTGCCGCCCAGGCGCCGCACATGCGCCATCAATTCACCTGCGTAGTAACCCTCATCGTGGCCGACTTTGCGCAGCAACTCGCTCAGTTCCAGCGATTGCGCCTGTTCGGTGAGTTCGTACAGGACGCGCCCTCCAGCGCGCTCAGCCTCGCCCAGCACGTTAAGAAAATCTTCAAGCTGACCGTCCATCTTGAGCTCCGTTTCCGGCTGCCTGTCCGCTGCTCATCTGCGGCGGCGAGCAAGGCCCGGGCCGATAGTTACGCTACATTACCGGCACGAGCGGACAATAGACGGCACCGAGCAGCCCGTGGCGCGCTGCAAGCGCTCTTAGCAGCGGCGTCCACGGCCGCAGCGCCGCGGTCACAAGCGCCGTAGCCGTCGAACTCGAGCCGATTTCCCCGGACTCTATCTGCTCGAGAATTCCCGGAGCCTCGGGAAGCTCAACCAATTCCACCCGTCGCTCCGGAGGAATCTTCGCCAGGGCCTTGGCCTCAGCCAGTGCTGTGTCGAAATCACCGACAGAGTCAACCAGCTTGAGATTGACCGCCTGTGCACCGGTCCAAACGCGGCCCTGGGCTATCCGGTTAGCCGCGTCTGTGCTGAGATGGCGGCTTCTTGCCACCAGTTCGACGAAGTGGTTGTAAGTCTTTCCGAGGATCTGGTCGCGGAAGATTTCTTGCTGGGCCGGCGTGAAGTCGGTGAAGCTGTCGTAGAGCGAGACGTTTGTGCCGCGCTCGACAGCTCCCGAGTTGACCCCGATTTTCTGAAGCATCGGCGCAACGTTGAACTTTCCGCCGAGCACTCCAATCGAACCGGTTATAGTCCCGGGGTCAGCGACGATCTTGTTCGCGGGGGTTGCGATCCAGTAACCGCCCGAGGCAGCGTAGCCCGACATGCTCACCACGACCGGTTTCTTTTTTGCTGCACGCTCGACGGCTCGGCGTATGAGCTCGGAAGCGATCACCGACCCGCCCGGCGAATCGATGCGAAAGACTATGGCCCGTATGGAGTCGTCTCTGCGCGCCTCGCGAAAGGCCTCTACCATTCGGTCCGAGCCCATCGATCGGCCGCCCGGCGAAAGCAAGGGGTCGAAACCGCCGCGGCCGCGCTCGATGGCGCCAAGGCCATAGACGACTGCGATCCGGTCGCGATGGGTGAACGACGGAAGGAGGCTCGGACTCGCGTAGTGCGTATAGGTGAGCATCGGATGCGATCTGCCGCCGTGATGCTTCACGCGGGCAACGAATTGGTCCAGATACTCCAGGCTGTCAACCAGGTGAGCCTTGAGGCCGGCCGCTGCAGTGAAAGGCGCCTGATCGACGAGCGCCTTTACCTGGGCGGTATCAAGGTGACGCTCAGCGGCGACGCGCGCGACGATCTGGTCGAAGGTCTGCCCGGCCAGCATGTCATCCTGCTCGCGCTGGGCGGGCGTGAAATCCTTTTCGGTGAAGATGTTGGCAGCGTCCTTATACTTGCCAATCGCGATAAGGTCGGGGGTCACGCCCAGACGGTCCAGCGCACCGCGCGCGAAAAGCTCGCGGATTCCCACGCCCACCAGGTTGAGTTCCCCCTCCGGCATCATCGCGACATGTCCCGCCGCGCTCGCCACCAGGTAGGGTAGATTGCCGGGGCTCGATTCGCCTGCGCTCTCAAGGTAGGCTTCTGTCCACTTGTGGTGGGCGGTGAACCGGTGGATCGTGGCGACGATTTCCTGGGCTTGCGCCAGCTCCATCTCCGGATCGAAGACTTCGACCGCAAGCCCGACGATGCGGCGGTCGCGCGCCGCGCGGTCGAGCGCGCGGCGCACCACGTTGAGCGGCGTGCTCTCCTGGGTGAGTAAGCCACCGATACCGGTCTTGCCGCGTTCGACCACCGGGCCGTCGATCTTGAGCACCAGAACGGAGTCCGGTGCCACGCGATGGGAGAAATAGTCGCTGATAGCGGCGATGATAAAGATGACCACCGCAATGGCGACGGCCCGCAGCAGCCATCGAAAGAGTCGTCTGAGCATTAGCTGTCTCTCCGTTTCCGCATTGGCCGGCGCCGCCGCACTGGCGGCACCGGCACACCGCGCTCCTCAACCATAACGCCGACCCTGAAGGCGTATCCAGTGGGCGATGAAGACGATCCGAAAGTCGCACGAGGCCACGCTGGGCGCAGGCTTCCTGCACGAGCAGCCCATAGGCACCGCCCATTACCGGATCGTGATCCTCTGCTTTCTCGCCTGGATCTTCGACTTCTACGACCTCGTCCTGTACTCGTTCCTGCTGGTGCCGATCGCGCGCGAACTGCACCTGCAGCCGGTTGAATCCTCGTTTGCGCTCGGCTTTTCACTCTTTTCGACCGCACTCGGCGGAGTTTTCTTCGGCTTTGCCGGCGACCGTTTCGGACGAAAACCCGCCATCCTGGCCACCGTGCTGCTTTACGGGATCGGCACGTTGCTCTGCGCCTTCGCCCACGGGATCGGCGAACTCCTTTTGTATCGTTCGCTTACCGGGCTGGGAATCGGCGGCGAGTGGGCAGCGGGGCAAAGCCTGGTAGCTGAAACCGTGCCGGCGCGGCACCGGGCCCGTTACGCCGCCTATGTCCAGCTCGGAGCGCCGCTGGGCGTTCTGGGTTCAGCGCTGGTCGGAGGTTACGTCGCGCCGGCGATTGGTTGGCGGCTCTCATTCGCACTGGGAGCGCTGCCGGCCCTGATGGTCGCTGGTGCAGTGATGCGATGGCTGCCGGAAAGCGACGTGTGGCTGGCGGGCGGCCGGCGGGTGCGATGGCCAGGGCGCGCGGAATTGGTGGAACTCGCGCCTTATCGAGAAACGCTGATTCGACTGTTTGTGATTCTGCTCGTATGTTCGGACGCCTACTGGTTTACGTATAGCTGGATGCCTGGCTATCTGGAGCTCAGCCGCGGCTTAGGGCCGCAAGGAAGCGGGCGTCTGATGCTTTGGATGCAGCTTGGGGCGATCGTGGGTTATGGAAGCTTCGGGGTCATCGCCGACCGTTGCGGCCGGCGCCCGACATTCTGCGTTTTCGCCGGCTTGATGGCGCTCGGGCTTTTACCGCCGACGGTCCTGTGGAAATGGTCGGCTCCGCATCCGCTTCTGCTCGAGCTGGCGATGGTCGTCGCGGGTCTTGGAACGGGCCTATGGTCCGGTGCTGCGCCGATCATCTCGGAGTTGCTGCCGACCTGGGTGCGCAACACCGCCCTGGGGGTGCTTCTCAACGTGACTCGCGGGCTGCAGTTCTTCACTCCTCTTATCGTCACGGCGCTGGCACCCCGGATCGGCTTTGGAGCAACGCTTTCACTCGGCGCGCTCTGCGCGGCGCTGGGAGGGGTTCTGATTTGGACGCTGCCCGAGACCCGCGGCCGCCATATCGGTGCGCTCGATTAGCCGGCCGCGGGGCCGTCCGGCGCTGCCAAGCGGACTTGCCGGGTTAGTGCCGCGCCGCTCACTCGTGGCGCCTTCGAAGAACGGGTAGAGCCTCGCTGTGCCCAATCGTGGCGCCGTTGAAGTAGTCGTAAGCGCCAAGCTGCACGACGTGGAGCGTGGTCGTCACCAGGGTGTTGCCCGCTTGCAAGTGGGTGCTCCAGGAAAGCTCGCGGGCTTGCGGTGCAGGTCCAGATGCTCCTGCGAGGGTTTCGTTTAGCACGCGGCCGGCCGCCCCGGCGCCGCCGGCGCGGCCGGCCGCGGCCAGCTTCAGCCCCAGGATATGCGCAAGCGTTGGCGCCACGTCGGCGTTGCCAGTCGGTCCAAGGTCAACGAAGCCGCGGCGGAAGTCGGGTCCGATCGCGGCACAAAAGTTGTGCAACTGCCGCGCCCCGAACCCGCCGTGCGTTCCCATCCCGGTGGTGAACCACGACGGCAAGTCCGCATAGGTTACGCCTGCAACCGGGATGACCGCCGGCTGCGAACGATTGGGCACGGAGCGTCGCTTGCCTGGCTCTACCACGAACGCCGGCTTCGACGGACCGCTCAGGTCCCGGTTATCCAGATCGGGAAACTCGCGAAACGAGATCACCAGATCCGCCGCGCGCTGCGGATTGAACACACCCACGGCGGCTTCGTTGAAGGTGCCGGCAATCCGCCCACGAAACGAATTCCAGGAGCCAAGCGCGCTGGCACCTGAGGCCGCGGGCGGCCGCGAAAAGATCGGTCCGCACCAGGGCTGGCTCAAGGCGAACGTGACGATCCGGTCGAGTTCGGCCTCGCGGCTCTTGCGGGTCGGAAAGTCAACAGGGGAAAGGTAAAGAAGGTCGGTAGCGTCGTTCTGCACTATCAGAACATCGCTGCTCGCGTCCGACTTCTTGAGTTCGCGTGCAACAAGCAGCTCGTCGAGCGGCACCCGCGCCTCGACAGTTGCAAACCCGTGGTCGGACAGCACGACGAGGTCGGTGCGGTTCGCGATGCCAAGGGCGTCGAGCGACGCACGGAGCCTGGCGAGATTGTTGTCGCACGCGCGCAACGCCGAAAGCGCCCCGGCTGTACCGAGACCGTACAGATGCTGCGACGCGTCGGGGTTATGCTGCCAGAAAACCACCATGGCGGGATGTCCGCGGTCCGAAAAGCGCTTGGCCGCAGGAAGCGCCCGCTTTACAACCAGGTCGCGGAAATAGGCGTCGCGAGCCACTGCGACAGCCGGACCGGACATGATGTTCGGCTCGGCTCCGGTCACTGCAGGCCATTCCATGTCGTCGCTTAAGAACAGGTAGCTGCGCTTTTCGCTTATCGCGACTGAGCCGCGCGCGTTAGGACCCGCCCTGTCGTCGAACAGGTAAGTCGGTCCCGCTTTTCCGATTATCGCTACGTATCCTTGCGCCTTCAGCACTGCCTGCGCCAGACCGGCAACCTCGACGAGGGAGCCCAGGCGGCTTAGCCCGGCAAGCTTGAGCGAGCTTTCTAGGTTCATCGGTTCCTTGAGTCGCGTCGGCTCAAGACTTTTCCCGCCGGCCAACAAAGTGCCGGAGAGCGACGGTACCAGGTACATGCTGTCGCCCAGGATGCCGCTTGCGGCTGGTAGCGTGCCAGTTGCGATCGCTGCGGCGTTCACCATGGTGAGCGTAGGATAGACCGCGTGATGATGAGCGAAGGTGACACCCGCTTGCTC
>JAJYVB010000162.1 GCA_021792265.1 Deltaproteobacteria bacterium
GTCTCCGGATTGCCGAACATCACGCCGATCTTCATCCGGATCTGGTTGATGAAGATGACGATAGTGCGTGAGCGGGCGATTATCGAGGTGAGCTTGCGCAGCGCCTGCGACATCAGGCGCGCCTGCAGCCCCATCTGCGGCTCGCCCATCTCGCCCTCGATTTCGGCGCGCGGCACCAGCGCGGCAACCGAATCGATTACCAGGACATCGACGGCACCCGACTGCACGAGCGTCTCGGCAATTTCCAGGGCCTGCTCGCCGTTATCGGGCTGCGAGATGAGCAGGTCCTCGACCCGAACTCCGAGCTTGCGAGCGTAGCCCACGTCCAGCGCATGCTCGGCATCGATGAACGCGCCGATTCCGCCCGCCTGCTGCGCCTCGGCGATACACTCGAGCGCAAGCGTCGTCTTGCCCGACGACTCAGGGCCGTAAATCTCGACGACCCGGCCGCGCGGGAGCCCGCCGACGCCAAGCGCGAGGTCCAGGCCAAGCGACCCGGTGGAAATAACCGATACGTTGGCCTCGATCGCCTGCTCCCCAAGCTTCATGATCGAGCCCTTGCCGAACTGCTTTTCGATCTGGCTGAGTGCCAGGTCGAGCGCCTTGCTCCTGATATCCTCACTCATCGACGACGCCCCCGGTTCTACAAGACCGCTTGCCAATGCGAATCTTGCCACAAAAAGGGCCGCATGGCGCTAGCCTGCCAGATGCCTTCCCACAGGGGCCGCAAAGACCTCGTCTAGCGCGCCACGCTGTCCGGCGCCGCCAACGCGAAGCTTGCCAGCTCGTCGTAGCGGGAACCGCCGGGTTGCAGGTGGCTTCGGTACAGAATGAGGCGGTCAATCTCAGATACACCGAAATCCGAACCGGTATGCCGCTCCACGATATGGCGAACGCGGCCGGATACGCGTCCGCGTCGAATGCGCGCCAGCGTAAGATGGGGCTCGAAAGGGCGGCGCTCGGGCGCAAACCCGCACCTGCGGGCAGCCGTCTCGACACTCGCAGCCAAGGGCACCAGGCGGGGACTGTCTAGCCCGACCCAAAAGACACGCGGGCGTTGAAGGTCGGGAAACACACCCAGGCCGCGCAGCCTGACGGTGAAAGTTCCATAGCCCGACACCGCCGCACTGAGCTCGGTCGCCAGGTCCGCCACCAGGCGCGTCTCGGCCGCATCGCCTAGAAAGCGCAGCGTCAGGTGAAGGTTTGCCGGACGGACCCAGCTCAAGCCGTCGCCGGAGCGCTGCTCGTCTGCGATAAATGCGCCGATTTTGCGCTCGACCTCAGAGTCGAACCTCACCGCTACAAAGGCGCGAATTCTTTCGGGCAGGTCGCGCCACGGCGGCGCTGCTATCGCTGGACCGCTAACCTTCACTCCGAGCATGCCTATGCACGCGAATGGCGGCTTTTTCGTTTGACCATATCCGGCCCGTATGGTCTACAGTTCGATTGGGCGAGCATAGCGTTTCGCGGCCCGCGCCGCGTGGGGTTATTGCGCTCGTCTGCCTTTGTCCACGGGCCGGAGGAACAGGCAGACGAAGAGCTGGCGTTGCGGGGTTCTCATGGATAGAAGATCGTTTCTCAAAAAAACCGGGGTTGCGTCGCTTGCCGTAGTCGCGGGCGGAGCGATACCGCTGAACTCGATTGCCGAAGCCGCGAGGAGCGCGGCGCGTCCGACCCGTCGCGAAGCGATGCTCGCGGTTGTCGTGAGCAGAATCGTGCCCCATCAAAGGGACGTGCTCAAGCGCGAGACCGGCGAAACGGCCAAGTCGCTTGCACGCCAGATCGCCGCCGACGAGGCATTGCGCGCTAGTACCGATCGGGTCCTTGGCGAGCTTAGCAAAAGTTCCAAGGCGGCCTACGGGCGCGGCTTCCTGGATCTCATTCCCGACCAACAGTTAATCCTGATGGAACGCGCGCAGAACTCAGTCGACTTTCAGGTACTCGTCTACAACGTGCTGACTGACTATTACAAGAGGCCCACTGTCTGGAAGGCGCTGGGATACGACGGGCCGATGAATGACCGTGCTCATCCCATGGGCGGGTACCTTAACAAGGGCTACGACAAGCTTGGCTGGTAGTCCGATCCGCTGCGGCGGGCCAGCTATATCGGGCACGCGCCGGAGTCCGAGCGGGCGGATTTTCAATCGACACTTAGCACGAGGGCCGGCAGAGAGGGACCAGCGATGGCCAAGTTTCCTTTGAACGAACCCGTGGACGTTTGCGTAATTGGTACGGGAGCAGGCGGCGGCAACGTAATGCGCGAACTTTGCACGGCCGGAGTCAAGGTCGTTGCACTGGAGGCCGGACCACGGTTCGTTCCCTATCGGGACTTCGTTAATGACGAACTGGTGATGTTCAACAGGACGGCATGGCTTGACCCGGTGCTGCCTGCCGGGCCGGACCAGACCGCAAGCCCCATCTGGCTGGCCAAAGGCGTGGGCGGAACGACGATTCACTGGTCCGCGGTTTCGCTTCGCCTGCAGTCACACGAGTTCAAGGCACGCACCACCTATGGCGACATCGCAGGAACGACGTTGGTGGACTGGCCGATAACGCTCGAGGAGATGCTGCCCTATTACAAGCTTGCGGAGAAGTATCTGGGCGTTACGGGCCGGGTGCAGCCTTTTCCGATCGGCAACACCAATTTCCTGGTGATGAAGAAAGGCGCGGACGCCCTTGGCCTGCACGCCCATCCCAGCTACCTGGCGATTAACGCCCGCGGCGCTTACGACAAGCGGCCGATGTGCGTGCAGTGCGGGTTCTGTGACACGGGATGTTCCACAATGGCCAAGTGGAGCACGCTCTACGAAGCGATCCCCAAGGCCGAAGCTACGGGCAATCTCGATCTGCGTCCCCAATGCATGGCGCTGCGGATTACCACCGACGCCAAGGGGCAAGCTCACAGCGTGGTTTACGCCGGACCCGATGGCAAGCATCACGAACAGCGCGCCCGGGTCGTCGTGATTGCGTGCAACAGCATCCAGACACCTCGCCTGCTGCTCATCTCCGAATCCGCGCAGTTCCCCCATGGCCTGGCCAACGGCAGCGGTCAGGTCGGTAAGAACTACACGCGCCACATGTCGGGAGCCGTCTGGGGACTATTCCCCAAGCCGGTCGAAGCTTTCAAGGGCATCACATTCGCCGGAATCATCGAGGACTTCAACGTCAATCGGCCCAAGGAGCGCGGCTTCGCGGCAGGTTTCCACTTCGAGACGATCATGATGGGTCCGACGCGTCTGTGCACCTTCGCGCAGCCGGGTTCGGAGATTTCGACACCCTGGGCGCGCGGGCTTTGGGGCGAGGCGGTGCGCGAGTTGATGGACAATTACACCCACACCGCCGGTATGTGGATCGTAGGAGAGGACATGCCCCAGGAGCGCAACGGCGTGACCCTTCACTCTACCCGGAAAGACCAGTACGGGCTTCCGGTCCCCGTCGTCTATTTCGCGGACCATGAGAACGACAAGAAGATGCGCCAGTACGCCTGGGCGCGGGGACGTGAGATTTTCCAGGCGGCCGGAGCATTCAAGACCTACGAGTCACCACCCTGGCCGTCAGCTCACAACATGGGCACTTGCCGGATGGGCATTGACCCCGGCAAGTCGGTCGTCAACCAGCACGGCCAGGCTCACCAGGTGAAGAATTTATTCATCGCCGACGGAAGCGTCTTCCCGACGTCGGGCGCCGAGAACCCGACGCTGACGATCTCGGCGCTGGCGATCCGGCAGGCCCATTACATCGTCGCCAGCATGAAAAAGCACGAACTCTAGCTCCCAAACGCAAGACCTGGCACGGGGCAGCGCGTCGAGCGCCATGCCGGGCGATCGGCCGTCTTAGCGGCGCGTGCGAGTTGCGGTCCTGGGTCCGAGCCAGACCGTATCGAGGCGGCTTGGACGCATCGGGTTGAGCCGATAGCCGTGCACCCATGGCTGGCGGATCGCGTAAGCGACCGGATGAAAAAGCGGGACCCAGGGCGCGTCGGCAAGCACGATTCTTTCGGCTTCGCGGTAAATCTGGTAGCGGCGCGCGAGGTCGGTAAGAGGCGCGGCCTCGGCAAGCAGAGTATCGACCCGGGGATTGTCGTAGAAAGTATCGTTGTTGGCGCCCCACTGCTTCTTTGAGAGCAGAACCGCAAGGAAGTTTTCAGGGTCGGGAAAGTCGGCCTCCCATCCCAGCAGTACGAGCGCGACCGTCCGGGGCTGGCGCACCGCCTCGAGCAGCGGCGCCCACGCTACCGGCTTCAGCCGGACCTCCACGCCGACCAGCGCGAGGTCCTGCTGAATCGACTGGCCGAGCATGAGCATCGTCTGGTCAGCTATGAGCCAGAGCGTCGGACGCAGGGGCAATCGCAGATGGGCGGTTTCGAGCAGTTCGCGCGCCTTCTTCGGGTCGAGCGGATAGCTTTCAACGGCCGGGTCGTAGCCGGGCAGATTGGGCGGCATCACGCCCCCGGCAACCACGCCGCGTCCGTTCAGAAGCTCCACCAGCTTTCGCTTGTCGATCGCGTAGTTGAAGGCGCGGCGGACGCGGACGTCCGTGAATGGCGCCATCTGGCAGTTCATCCCCAGGTAATCCGTCGCGACGGTCACCTCGTGAAGCGTGAGGCGCCGAAGCCGCGCCGTGCGCATCACGTATGGGAACTCGGCGGGCGGAATCGCCGAAATGTCGAGTTCGCCAGCCTCGAACCGAAGCCATTGCAGCTCCTGGCTGACACCGATAGCAACGTCGATCGCATCCAGGCGCGGTTTGCCCTTGACGAAGTAGCGAGGGTTTTTCACCAACACGAGGCGCTGGCCGCCAATCCACTGCTTGAGCTTGAACGGGCCGCTCCCCACGACGTGGCGGGAGAAGTCCGCGCCCCATCGCTTGACCACCTCGTGCGGCACCGCCGCCGCAAACGGCATCGCGAGCTTGTCTACGAACAGCGGGTCGGGGTGCTTTAGGCGAAAGACGATGGTATAGGCGTCGGGGGTTTCGATTCCGGCCACCGACGGAACCCGATGGGCGGCGAAGACGGCTGCACCAGAAATCTCGCGGTAATACTCCATTCCCTTCGACTGCGTGCGCGGATCGATGACACGTTCGATAGCGTACTTGAAATCGGCCGCGGCAACGGCGCGGCCATTGGTAAAAACCACGTCGTGGCGCAGATGGAACACGAAGCGCGTCGCGTCAGGTGAAACCTCCCACGAAGCGGCCGCGTCAGGGACCAGCTTGAGATTGCTGGAGCCGTAACGCACGAGCGTGTCGAAGATCATCTGCTCGAAGGTCCAGGAGACCGTGTCGTAGCCGGCAGCCGGATCCAGCGTAGGGATATCGTCAGCTTCCGCGATGCGCAGCACGCTGGCACCGGGCGCAAAGTTGACAGTGGGAGCGCCGACGCGGCATCCCGCGCACAGGACCGTCACGAGCGCCGCGGCCAATAATGCGGCAGCAGCGCGGAGGGCAGGCGCCGTCACCTGCACCGCCCGGCTGCGTGACTTACGGCGCACCGCGCCGTCCCGTGCGCCGCAAGAAGCCATAACCGAACAGGTTGAAGCCGAGCACGGCCCAAAAGATGGCCAGACCCGGAAACGCCGCGAGCCAGGGCGCGGTGCGGAAATAAATCGTAGCCTCTTCTATCATCCGCCCCCAGCTTGGCGTTGGTGGCGGGACGCCCAGCCCCAAAAAACTCAGCCCGGCGTCAAGCAGCAGCGTGCCCGAAGTGCCGAGCGCCGCCATCACTACGATTATAGGCGCCACGTTGGGCAGCACGTGGCGCGCGATCATACGCGGCGAGCCGGCGCCCAGCGCGCGCGCTGCAAGTACGAAATCGCGCCGCACGAGCGATAGCGTTTCAGCGCGCACGACCCGCGCGATTTGCGTCCACGAGACCAAGCCGATTACCAGCAGTATCGTGAACAGACTCGGACTCAGGACCGATACCAAAGCCATCGCCAGCAGTAGAGCCGGCAGGGTGAGCATCACGTCAGTCAGGCGCATCAGGACAAAGTCGGCGGTGCCGCCGAAAAAGCCCGACACCAGCCCAACCGTAACGCCGATAACCAGCGTTACTGCAACGGCGGCAACACCAACCGTGAGCGAAATCCGAGCACCGTAGATGATCCGCGAGAGGACGTCGCGGCCCAGTGCGTCGGTACCCAGCGGAAAGCTCGCCGACGGAGACCCCGGGTTACCGAAGTTGGGCGCAACGGCTCGCGTCGGGTCGTAAGGCGCCAGCAGGGGCGCCAGCAACGCGACCGCTGCAAGCACCAGCACCATCGCTGCGCCTGCTGCCTCCATCGTGCTCGCGCCCCGCCGCTTCATCCCATCTCCTCCAGGCGAATACGCGGATCGAGCGCCGCATAGAGCAGGTCGGCGATTAGATTGGCGACCACTACCAGCGCCGCCGAAAAAAGCACCGTTCCCATGATCAGGGGGATGTCGAGGTTAAAGATCGCCTCGAAGGCGAGGCGTCCGAGCCCTGGCCAATCGAAGACCGTTTCGGTCAGCACCACACCTGACAGAAGTCCGGCAAGGTCGAGACCGGCAAGAGTTACCAGTGGCAACAGGGCGTTACGCAGCGCGTGTTTTGCGATCGCACCCGCCCAGGAGAGTCCCTTGGCGCGTGCCGTACGTACGTAATCCTCGTGCAAGGCTCCGGCCAGACCGGTCTGCAGAACGCGCGAGTAGTAGCCGGCCATCCCAAGGGCAAGTGTGACGGTCGGGAAAATGATACTTCGCCAGCCGTCGAAACCGCCCAAAGGAAATGAGCGCAGGTAGAAGGCGCTAACGATGAGCAACATCGTCCCCAGCCAAAAAACCGGCGTCGAGACCAAAGCCAGCGAGATGACAAGGAGCGCGTTGTCAGCGCTTTTCCCGTCGTACGCCGCGGCAACCATCCCCATGGGAAAAGCAAGCAGCAGTGCGAGCGCCATGGCGCTCGCTGCGAGCAGCGCGGTTGCGGGAAAGCGGCTGGCGATCAGGCGGCTTACGCTTTGGCGGCGGATATAAGACCGGCCGAGGTCGCCGTGAAGCGCTCGATCAAGATAGAGCCCATACTGCACGTAGAACGGGCGGTCGAGTCCCAGTTGTTGCCGGATAATGGCGAGGGTGCGCGGGTCGGCCTTCGCCCCAGCCATGGCGACCGCAGGATCGGCCGGAATCACGAAAGCGATAAAGAAGGTAATAAATGAGGTTCCGACAAGCACTGCTGCAGCGAAAAACAGGCGGCGCACCAGGTAAAGAAGCATCGTGGTCACTTCTGCCAGCGCGGCGCTAAAGCTGCCAACCGGCGCGGTGCAGCACCCTCCAGGCGCTAGCCCTCACTGTAGTCTCTTCCGAAGGGAGAGAGCTAAAGGAAAGGAGCCGGTTTTTTCGCTGGGTGTTGAACGCAAATTCCTCAGAAGTGTCAAAATCTCCAACTCTGAGCACCC
>JAJYVB010000163.1 GCA_021792265.1 Deltaproteobacteria bacterium
GAACGGCGAGGCGCTGCCCCCGGACCACGGCTTCCCGGTGCGGCTCTTTATTCCCGGCAAGTACGGGATGAAGCAGCCCAAGTGGCTAACGGAGATTGCTCTGGTTGACCATGAGTTTTTGGGCTACTGGGAGCAGCGCGGATGGAGCAACAGCGCCTGGCGCAAGGTCAACTCGGGCTTCTTTTCTCCACGCTCGGAGAGCCTGTTGCCCAGCCTGTTCGGAAAGACCGCTAAAGTTAAAGCGCCACTTGATATTTATGGCTGGGCGCTGGCGGGCCCGTCAGGTATTCGCCGGGTCGAGGTCTCCACCGACGCTGGGACGACCTTCTTCGACGCTGACCTGCTGCAAAACCGCTCCCCGTACGTCTGGACAGTCTGGAAGTATCGCTTCACCCCGTCGAAGCCCGGCCGCTACCAGGTGCGTGTCCGCGCCACTGACGGCAACGGCGTCGCGCAGCCCGTCGAAGACCCGCAGCGCGGGAGAGGCATGAGCGGTCAGCCGCGAATTACACTCGACGTAAGCGCAGTTTGACGGGCGGAAGGCGTCGCGTACCAGTCCTAGCGCCTCCCCGGCCATCCGTGCGCGGCCGTTCTGCGCCTCTGGCACGGCGGCGCGGCTAGCAGCATACACAGAACGCGGGCAGCGCAGGGAAGCGGCAATCGCTCTGCGTCTGGCAGCCGCAGGATTGCCGTTGTATTTTCTAGCGCGGAGGTTTGGCGCAGCCGTGAATTTTAGAGGCCGAATCCGCTAGTGAAGCCGCCGTTGAGGGACGGACGCGCGGGCGCGCACTTGCGCAAACCAGAAAGGACTTCATCGATGACTCCGCTTGGTTCATGCAGAAATGGCTCGTTGCATCGCGTGCGGCGGATGATGCTCTTGGCGGCCGCACTTTTCTCTCTTGCTTTGCCATGCGCCTCGTTTGCGCAGCAGCAGGCGCTTCCCAAGCCGACGGGCAAGCGTCCGCTCAGCTGGCGCATCAAAACCTTCGAAGCGCCGGATCGCAGCAAGTGGCAAAAGCCCGCCGAGGTGATCAAGGCGCTGGGTCTCAAACCTGGCATGACAGTGGCGGATATCGGCGCGGGCAGCGGCTACTTTACCCGCCGTTTTGCACGAGCAGTCGGACCCAGCGGCAAGGTCTACGCGGTGGACATCAGCAAGGACATCTTGGACTACTTAAAGAAACAGTCCGACAAGGAGGGTTTGCACAATATCGTAACCGTGCTCGGCAAACCGGACGACCCAATGCTGCCGGCGCGAGCGCTCGACGTCGCTTTCTTTGCCGCAACCACCCATCACATTGGGCATCGCACCAGCTTTTTCAAGAAAGTTTATGCCGCGCTCAAGCCCAATGGGCAGATGGCGGTCATTGACTTTCCACCCGAGGCCCATGCGAACGGATGGTGTCCGCACCAGCCCTCGGAACTGATACCGAGCTGGGAGATTATTCGCGAAGCCGAGGACGCCGGCTTCAAGCTCGACCGAACCTACAATTTCATCCCACGCCAATACTTCATCGTGCTCGACAAGGGCGAAGCGACCTGGCATGAACTCGCCGGCTTTGGGGAAACCTACGACAGCGAGCGGCTGGCGCTCGGCCTCGAGATCGAAAGGCTCGCTGCACTTCGATTTTGATTGCGGACCGACGGCGGCCCCTGGCAGGATGTTGAGAAACCGGAGATTTCGACGCCGCAGAGACACCGGTCCTCAACACCCTGGCAAAAAAACCGGCTTCCTTCCTTTAGTTCTCTCCCTCGGCAGTACGACAAAGCAACGCGGCATGCGACCGGCGTTGCCGCGACAATAGCGGCAACGCCGGCGGCGGAAGTTAGAAGGTGGCTGCGCAACCCATCCCGGCCGAGGACCAGGGCTCTCATTCCAGATCCGGCCGGCCTTCGCGCTTTGACCTCCAATTAGTACCTGCGGCCCGTCTCACAGCAGATTGAAGTTCCACTGGAACTGGGCAAGCACAAAGTTCTTGCCTTTAAACTGGCTCGCCGCGGCGGTATCGAAGCGATTTCCGCTCAGGATGCCGATGAACTGCAATTTCAGGAAGTAGTTCGATGTCCAAGGTGGAACCAACAGCAAGTTCGGGAAGAGCAAAAAGGTGTTGCCGTCCGGATTGTAAATCATGATCCACTGCGGCGTGACGGACTGCCACCACCACGAAGTACTTAAGTTGAGCAGAATGGACTCCTCGTTGTGGCGTAGTGCCTGCGAGGTGAGCGGCCCATACTCCATGTACCGGCTCGGACTTAGAATCGTATAGTTGTTCCATTCCAGGTTCGTGGTCAGATTGCCGGTGCTGGTCAGCCACGGCGCATACATATTGTCGAGGTCCAACGCCACCAGTGTATTGAGGGTGCTTGAGAACTGTACACCTGACTGAACCGCACGGTTAAAAGTGGCAAACGGCGTCCGGTCCTGCCACACGCCTTCCGCTCGCATCACCAGCGGCAGCATCTCGCCGATATGCCCGGGCAGACTGACGGGCCGATCCCCCGTGACTCCAATGTCATTCAGTTGCGGGAAGAAACCGTTTAGGAAATCGATCGGCTTGTGGTCCGGCCCTATACCGCTTTTGAAGGGGCCGAAGGGACCGTTCGGCATCAAGCGGAGCGCAGGCAGGTACTGATGGCCGTGCCAGTATAGCACTGCCACCTCCCAGGTTTCGGCCACCAGGCTCTCGAGCCGTACTCCCTCCTCGCTGCTCTGCCAGGTATCGGCTGGCAGGCTCCATCGCAAAGCCGAGACCGCTGGCAACGACAGCCCGACCTCGGAGCCCTGCGGATAGGGCACGTGCGAGTAGGCAGGGAAGCCAAACGGAGGCCCCGGAGGACCATACGGCGCCATGCTCCAACCTTGGAACCGGCCGCCAAAAGGAGGGAGACGGGAAACCAGATCGCCGCTCCCGTAGCGTCCCTGGTAATACCCCGCGGGACTCTGCGAAAAGACCCAGTTATTCGACACCGGCTGCCACGCCGGCACCCAGATTGCTTCAAGATAATTCGATTCAAAAATTCCCGCGTCCGGAAGCCTGACTACTGGATGTACCATCCACAGGGGGATACGCGACTGCTCAAGGTTGGCGAAGCCAAAGCCCCAGCTTAAATCCTGCGGATTAACTACATCTCCCACTCGGAAGGCTAGCGATTCGCCCCAGGTCACGATCTGGCGTCCCAGGAACAGCGTGAAAGGCCCATGCTTGCCGCGCCACCACGCCTCGCGGAATTCCAGCCGATTGTAGTATTGCGCGGCGGACGACGCGGTGCCCACCCTGACGAGAGTTCTAAAGTGAGTCGCGGGATTGGGAATTATCAGATGGTTGCCGCGGCGATTGAGAGCACCCGCGATGCCGGTGAAAAAATTCTGGTCGAACGCGTAGGGTGGTTCATAAACGCCCCAAAAACGAAGGAAAAAATGATCCGTGTTGTCGGGGTCGTAGTTCGTGTCCACCTGCATGAAGTTCCGCTCGGTGGCGAGAAGATTGGTTGCCGTTTCGTTGGGCAGGAGCGGATAAGCGTCGGTTCTGATGCCATGCGGGTTCACCCACGCGCCGGTCGTATTCTGCATCAGGCCGGTTATCGTTAGACCCTCCGCCCACGAAGGCTTTACGTCCGCTAGAAACGGCTTGTTTGGCCCGCCATTTATGATGGTCTGCAACGCCGACTGGCCCCCGGCCTGTTGCGCGGCGCCTCTCCCGACGAAGCATAGTAACAGCGCAAGCAACCCGATCCCGCGGAAGAGAATCCAGTTCACTGATACTCGGTTGCGCATTTGAGCCATGTCAGACTCCCCTCCCTGCTGGTTCTCGCAACGCTGAGCTTCAACCCCCAAACGGACTGCGGGCGCAATTCAGCCGGCCGGCCCTCGCCTTGTCCGCAATCGCGACCGCGCGGACTCAACCAAACGAAAATTTAAGCAGCTACCGCATCACTTGGCGCAAGCCTCCAGGAGTGCAAAAACGGGCTACGTCGGCATAGTTCACGCCCAGATAGTCCTTGCATTCATCGCCGCCGTGATGGTCGTGTCCTTTGCTGTCTGAGGTCCAGGCAACTGTAGCGTGCGCGTTCTGCACGTCGTAAGTTCCATAGAGAAAATTCAGTGTCTCGTAGAGCATGCCCAGCCCCGGAACATCGCGGGCGATATGCTGCGGCCAATTGATCTTCCAAAGCCTCATCGAGCTGTCATAACTGTCGACCCACGTCCCGTTGAAGGAGGCTTTGTCGACGTACATGATCCGCTTGCCGTAACAGTAGCCGGCTCGCTGCTGAGGTATCCGCCTTACGTCGATCACATAGACCTGGCGCATTTCCCACTTGCCTATTATCGGCCGCGGAAACAAAAGCCCGGGATAATAATTTCGCATCTTGCTATAGACCAGCGGATCGGCGTTGATAAGCTCCGGGATGATTTGGTCTCTCACAAACGTGCCGTCAAAGCGCGCATAGCCGCCGTTCCAGCCGGCTCGATTGTCATCCTGTGTCAGATCCGTGCCGATAAAAGGCGAGCATCGCGCGGCGGGCGACAACCGCAGCACCCTGCGCAGCGCGGGAACGAAAATAAAAACATCCTCGAACTTTGTGGCATCGAGGTAATACAACGTCATATTAGTCGTGTATTTAGACTGCTCAGGCATAGTCAGCATATTATGCGTGCAATAATCGACGTCAGGAAGCACGGGATTGTAGATCGGCATTCCAGTGGCAGCGACATGGCCCACGCGGATGTAATCAAAGTTGGTGCTGCTGCGGGTGACGTTGCCAAAGCGATCGATCAGCTTGATCCGGGTAACCGGTCCGCAGCACACCCAGGGTTGATAGCGGTACCATAGGTTGACCAGAACCTTCCAACCTTTCATCGGCTCCTGGGGATTGGGAAACGGAAGCCCTGCCACATATCCGGAAAGAATATGCATGCCACTCGGCAAGGTCACGATCTTGACCTGCGGAGCGTACTTTTCGGTGTCGTCCACGAACACCTTGGGCTGCTGGTAGTTAGTTGGCGGACCGATGACCATCTGGAAATCGGGAGGGAACTTCCAATGGTATTTGCCTGCAAAGAGGGCCTGCATCCCGTCGGGCATGAACTGCTTGTACTGCTGCCAGTTCTGCAGCGTAATGATGGTGCCGGGAGGAGGAGGGGTAGCGGCAGGTGTCCCCTGCGCGCGAACTCCGGCTGCCCCCAGGAAAAGGACAATTGACACTGCAAGCGATCCCCCGATCAGCTTCACCCTAAGCTTCATCGCCATGCTCCTTACTGGTCCCCGTGGCTGGTCGTTTCGCATATGTGTTCCTGATTGTCAAGTCTTATTTTCCTAGGACGATTCAGCATTGTTTTTCAAGTTGCCGGTTTATCCACGGCGGCACGCTGCAAGTCTCGGCGCGCCCGCTTAGGGTGGGAAGTTTGGCAGAGGAGGCGGCGCCTTGCTGGTTCTTGGAGCGCCACGGGCGGACAGCCCGGAATTACACCTAACGTGAGCGCAAACTGGCTTTTCTGGATCGGTTAACGGCCGTGCGGCGTTCAGCGAGGCTCACGGTCGCGGCCGGTGGACTCGTCCAAGTCTGAAAAGGCATGGCAACCCGCAATACGGCCCGGAACACGACGTTAGCGAATCTGGGATGCGGCTATGCACGAATCCGTCGCATATAATCCCGGCAATCGGCAGCAGCGCCTGGCAGGTTGTTGCGAAACCGGAGATTCGGACATTTCGGAAGAATTGGCGCTCAACGCCCTGCGAAAAATCGGCTTCGTTCCTTTAGCTCTCTCCCCCTGGGAGAGATTACAGTGAGGGGAGCAGGTTGCTGAAAAAGGCTTTTTCAGCAACCTGCTCGGCCGTTTAACGCGTACGATGAACGTTCTGGAACCCGCCTCGATCCCGATCTTTCTCACGATCGCCGCCCTTGTTATGACCGTCAGCGTTTTGCTTAGCCGGGTGTCGGACAAGGCCGGGGTGCCCGTGTTCCTGCTGTTTCTTCTGCTCGGCGTGATCCTGGGAGGGCGGGCATCGCGAGTCACTTTTGAAAATTATCGTGACTGTTTTGTCTTCGGCAACGTCGCGCTTGCCTTGATACTGTTCGACGGTGGGCTGAATACGCCGTTTGACCGGGTGCGCGAAGGAATTGCTCCGGCCGCCGTCCTGGCGAGCCTGGGAGTGCTCGGCACGGCGGGACTCGTGGCGCTGTTCGCGGGTTTGTTTGGATTTTCTACGGCTAAGGCCTGCCTTCTGGGAGTGATTGTTGCACCCACGGACGCCGCGGCCGTCTTCTCCATCGTACGCAGCGGCGGCCTGCAACTTAAAAAGCGGATGGCCGTCATTCTCGAGCTTGAGTCGGGGCTCAACGACCCGATGGCTGTCATCCTGACCATTACACTGACCGAAAGTCTCGTTGCCGGACGAGGAGTTGCGCCAGCCGCACTGCTTGAAATTCCCCTCGCACTGGCAATCGGCGCAATCGCCGGTGTCGTCGTCGGGTACGGCGGGCGATGGCTGCTTGCGCACGCGCAGCTTCCCGCGGGCGGACTCTATCCAGTGCTCACGCTTTCGGTTGCGTTTTTTGCCTTCGGACTCTCGGAGATCGCAAAGGGCAGCGGTTTTCTATCTGCTTACGTAGCCGCGGTGACGATCGGGAACGGCCCGATGCCTTATCGTGGCGGAATTCTGCGGGTCCATGACTCGGCCGCGTGGCTATGCCAGATCGCGATGTACCTGCTGCTTGGCCTGCTGATAGTACCGGCCGAGATGCTCAAAGTGGCGCCGGCCGGAATAGCCCTTGGGCTCGTCCTCGCTTTCGTGGCCCGTCCTGCCATCGTCGCGCTGTGCCTGCTGCCGTTTGGCTACAAGATTCGCGAGATAGGCTATCTCGGCTGGGTGGGTTTGCGCGGAGCAGTGCCTATCGTATTGGCGACCTATCCGGTTCTGGCCGGAACCGAGGGCGCTCAAGTCCTGTTCAACATCGTTTTCTTCATCGTAGTGGTGAACACCCTGGTTCCCGGCGCAACCGTACGCTGGGCCACAGCGTGGCTGGGGCTGGGATTGGCGGAGCGGTCCGCGCCGCCGGCCCTTCTGGACATTGTCTCGACCCGGATTTTGACTGGCAGCGAAATCGTTTCCTTCTCCGTGGACAGCTCAACCGCCGGGTGCGGCGCAGCGATTAGCGACCTGCCCTTTCCTCCCGAGTCGGCAGCCATCCTGCTGATCCGCAACCAGCAGCTAGTTGCACCCCGTGGCTCGACGGTTCTCGCACCCGGCGACCATGTTTACGTTTTGTGCCGTCGCGAAGACCGGCCGCTGGTTTATCTCATCTTTGGCAAAGCCGAGAGCGACTGACGCGGTAGGTACCAAGTCAAAAAAGCGACCCCAGCAGGTGCCCCAGCGAACCCAGCAAGCCGCCCGAAGACT
>JAJYVB010000164.1 GCA_021792265.1 Deltaproteobacteria bacterium
GGCTCAGAATAAGACGTGAAATCGGAGCGTTAAAAAATTCACAAACTCTGAGCGCCAGCGAAGAATCCGCAGCCGCTATCCTTGCGGCTGCGATGGACTTTCTTCGGCAAACCCGGCCAAATCGCGCGGCCAAGGAATGCCGCGCGGATCCTTCGACTCCGCTCGCAGACTCGCTGCGCTCAGGATGACGCACTGCGTAAGGCGGTTTTTTATTGAGGGTATTAACGGGACACCACATTAGCAGGGAGTTGAGAAACTGGAAGTCTTGAAGCTCCAGGCAAATCGCTTCTCGACGCCCTGCGAAAAAACGGGCTTCCTTCATTTAGCTTTCTCCCTCGGGGAGAGATTACAGTGAGGGGAGCAGGTTGGTGAAAAAGCTTTTTCACCAACCTGCCAGGAAGGTCGCGTCGGCCGTTTCACGGGCGCCTTTTAGCCGCGCTGGAGGTATCCTTCGCGACGCCGAATCGGCAGCGGGTCACTTTGAGCCATGGAAATAATCCGCAACCTGGGCGAGATGGCGCGCCGGCACCATCCGGTGGTCGCAATCGGCAACTTCGACGGCGTCCATCAAGGCCACCGCGCCATCCTCAGGGAGGCTATCCAGTGCGCGCGGGTTGCCGGCGGCAGCGCTTTCGCCCTGACCTTCGACCCGCTGCCCGCCAGCCTGCTCGATCCGGCCCACGCTCCGCCGCTTATCATGACGCCGGCAGAGAAGCTCGAACTCCTGCGCCTGTCGGGTATCGACGGTGTTATCGTGCTCGACTTCACGGCCGAATTCAGCCGGATCCCGCCGCGCGACTTCGTGCGCGATTATCTCCTGGGCAGGATCGGCGCACGCGTGGTCGTTGTGGGTCATAGCGTGAGTTTTGGCCACGGACGAGCCGGCAACGCGGCTGCAATGGTCGAATTCGGCCGCGAGTTCGGCTTCGATACGATCGTGGTCGGTCCCGTGAAGATCGACGAAATGGAAGTGAGCTCCAGCAAGATTCGCCTGCTGATCCAGGAGGGCGACCTGCGCCGGGCGGCTCGGCTGCTTGGCCGCTACCACTTCCTGAGCGGCCGGGTCGTACGCGGTCGCGAGCGCGGGCGCTCGCTTGGCTTTCCGACGGCCAACCTCGAAAGCGAAACGCAGTGTATTCCGGCTGACGGCGTGTATGCGGGCCGGGTGGTGCTCTCGGACGGCGTCTACCCGGCGATAGCGAACATCGGGCTGCGGCCGACGTTCGCGGAGAAACAGCGCTCTATCGAGGCGCACCTTTTCGACTTCGACCGCGACCTATACGGCGAGCGCATCAAGCTTGAGCTTGTCGAACGGATTCGCGGCGAGCGCCGGTTCGACTCGCCCGCTGCGCTTGCCGCCCAGATCGCCCTTGATTTAAGCCGCGCGCGCGAGATTCTGGCAACCGCCTGAGCGCATGCCCTGGCTTAACTTGCTAGGGCTTGACGAACTTCAGCACGAAACGGTCCTGCTGGCCGCGATGTTTGAAGATTGGCCAGGTGCGATCGTCTTTGGGATTGCGCAGGATGTCCGAAGTTGCTGCGAGGCGAAAGCCCGCCTTCGTTATGTCGGCTACTTCGAAGCGCTCGTCGATGCGATGCAAGGTGCGCACGTCGCGCGCTCCCGATCCTGGCTGGGCGCTATTGTCGATCACGCCGAAGACGCCGCCCTTCTTGAGTGCGCGGTAGATGACGCGGTTCATGCGGTCGCGATGAACGCCCAGCCAGACCAGGTCGTGGTAGTTCATGTTCATGATCACGGCGTCGAGTGAGCCGGGCGCGACCGGAAGCAGGTGCGGCGAGTCGAACGGCTCGGTAACCTCGACGATATTGCTGCCGTTGGGCGCCTTCAGACGCGATTTCCAGAGCTGCAGCGCCTTTGCGAAGCGCGCTGGCAGCTTCTGGTTCTGGGAGTAGACCTTGCCGTGGGGTCCGACGATGAGCGAGAGCAGTTCGGTCGTATAACCGCTTACGGCCGAAAGGTCTGCCACGCGCATCCCCGGCCGAATCCCAAAGAACGCCATCACCTGGGCGGGTTTTCGCCCCGCGTCGAGCGCACGATCGGAGGCTGGGCGAGCCGGTGAACTAACAGCCTCGCGAATCGCCGCGGGAATACGGTCTTCCGGAACCGCGTGCTCATGCTTGACGGGCTGCGCCAAGCCCGAGCCCCAAGCGCAGGCCAGGAGCAGCGCCATCACCGCCAGGATCGCCGGAAAGTAAGCCCTATGCTTCATACGTTTGAAAGCCCGCTTTTGTATTGACGTGCTATATCAACGTACCGCCTTGCCGAGCACTGTTCCAATTGCCAGCCTTGAGGTTTAAATTAGGCGCCGTTAAGAGAATATGGCCACCGCCCGCGGCGCATGGGCGTACGCCGTATTTTCGAGTGTCTGGCGGACAACTTTGGCGGGCCGGATGAGGGGAAAGCCAGGGGTAAATCAATGGCTCTTTGTGCACCGCACGATCCGCCGTTTCGCGCCGAGCACGTCGGCAGCTTCCTGAGGCCGCCCGAGTTGCTCGCGGCACGCGAGGACTACCGATCGGGAAAACTCCCGCTGGAAAAGCTCCGCGAGCTCGAAGACCATGCGATTCGCGAGGTCGTCGCGATGCAGGAAAGTGTCGGGCTCAAATCGATAACCGACGGCGAGTTCCGCCGAGAGTCCTTCTTTTCCGCCTTCTACATCGAGGGTCTCGGCAACGTAGAAATCGACTGGAGTAACCGCAGCCAGGACTGGTACTTCGTCGACGACCAGGGCAACAAGGTACCGGTGGTAGTGCTCAAGGTTGGCGGCCCGCTCAAGTGGAAGCATCCGATTCACGCCGCCGACTTCAATTTCCTCAGGGCAATTACCAGGGGGATGCCGAAGATAACGGTACCCTCGCCTACGCACGTCCATTTGCGCTCGGGGCGGGAACATATTAGCCGGGAGGCTTACCCGAACCTCGACGGTTTCTGGGCCGACATCGTCGAGGCCTACCAAAACGAGTTCCGTTCCCTGTACGATAACGGATGCCGCTACGTGCAGATCGACGAGACTACGCTGCCGAACTTGCTGGACCCGATGAACCAGGAGCACGTGCGCCGGCGCGGCGACGACTGGCGCCACCTGATGCTCGACTTGTACCCACGCATCATCAACGAGGCGGTTTCGGGCCGGCCCGCGGGGATGCATGTTGCGCTTCATCTCTGCCGCGGCAACAATCAGGGCGCCTGGGGAGCCGAGGGCGGCTACGATCCTGTGGCCGAGGTCCTTTTCAATCGCATAGATGTGGATTCGTACTTCCTGGAATACGATTCGCCGCGCGCGGGAGGGTTCGAGCCGCTGCGATTCGTGCCGAAGAACAAGAGCGTCGTTCTCGGGCTGGTATCCAGCAAGAACGCAAAGCTTGAAAGCAAGGACTTGCTAAAACGCCGCATCGGCGAGGCCAGCAAATTCATCGCTTTGGACCAGCTCGCGATTAGCCCGCAGTGCGGCTTTGCCAGCACCGCCCCCGGCAACAAGGTCGATGTGAAAATCCAAATCGCCAAGCTTAGACTCGTAGTCGAAGTGGCGCGGGAGGTTTGGGGCTGAGCCAACTTGATCCAGGACCCCGGCCGGTACTTCTTCGGGCCTGCCGGCTGGAGCCGACTCCGTACACGCCAATCTGGCTGATGCGTCAGGCCGGGCGCTATATGCCTGAGTATCGGCGAGTGCGCGAACGCCACGGCTTCATCGAAATGTGCCGGCGCCCCGAGCTCGCGGCCGAGGTGACGGTCACCGCAGCCGAGCGTCTGGGCGTGGACGGGGCAATCATCTTTGCCGACCTGCTGCTGCCGTTGCTGCCGATGGACGTGGGCCTGCGCTACGACCCCGGCGACGGCCCGGTAATCGAGCGCCGGCTGGAGTCAGCGCAGGACGTGGCGCGCCTCAAGAGTTTTTCTCCTGCCGAGGAGTTGGGCTTTGTTGCCGAAGCGATCCGAATGGTGCGAAGCGCGCTGGGCGGCCGGATTCCGGTTATCGGATTTGCCGGAGCTCCCTTCACGCTAGCCTCCTACCTCATCGAAGGCGGCGCGTCGCGCAATTACTTGCGCACCAAGCGCCTGATGTATCGCGAGCCAGCCGTCTGGCATGCGCTCATGGGGCGGCTGATCGAGGTTACGGCCGATTACTTGAAGCTGCAGGTGGAGGCCGGTGCCGAGATCGTCCAACTATTCGATAGCTGGGTCGGAACGCTCGGAGTCGACGACTACCGCAGTTACGTGCTGCCGCACGTCCAGGCGCTGCTGGCTGCAGTGACGCCCGGCGTCCCCATAATCCACTTCGGAACCGGAACCGCCCATCTGCTTGAGCTGATGCGTGAGGCGGGTGGCAGCGTCATTGGAGTCGATTGGCGGCCCGATCTGGGCGAAGCCTGGGAGCGGCTGGGTTTCCAGGTCGGCATCCAGGGCAACCTCGATCCGGTCGCGCTATTGGCCCCCATTCCTGAAATACAGCGTCGGGTAAAGGCGCTTCTCGGCCGCGTCGCAGGGCGCAGCGGCCATATTTTCAACCTCGGTCACGGAATCCTGCCCGAGACCCCGGTCGATAACGTCCGTGCGCTGGTCGAGATGGTTCACGAGTTCAGTAAGCGGTAAGGAGACGGCGTGGAGCGCAGGGCGGTGCTGATCGTCGGGTTCGGCGGTCCCGAGCGGCCCGAGGAGGTTCGGCCCTTCCTCGAAGCGCTGCTGGCCGGGCGCGGTGTTCCCCCGGCGCGTAAGGAACAGGCCGCGAGCCATTATCACGCGATTGGCGGCGGCTCGCCCTACAACGACCACGTCCGCAAACAGGCGGCGGCACTTAAAGCCGCGCTGGAACGCGAGGGGATGCCGCTGCCCGTACATATTGGGATGCGCAACTGGCATCCCTACGTCGATGCCGCGCTGGCCGCTCTGGCACGCGAAGGTGCCGAAAGGATCGTCGCCTTCGTACTGGCAGCCCATCGATGTGAGGCAAGCTGGGGGCGCTACCAGGCCGCAGTTGACGAGGCGCTGACTCGTCTGGACGGGCCGCGGCCGGATGTCGTCTATCCTCGCCCCTGGCACAACCATCCGCTGTTCATCCAAGCGCTGGCGGCACGAACCGCGGAGGCGATCGCTCGCCTGCCTGAGTCCGACCGGCAGCGCGCCCAGTTGGTGCTGACTGCTCATAGCGTGCCGGTTGCGATGGATGGCGCGGACAGTTACGTCGCTGAACTGCAGGAGACTGGGCGCTCGCTCGCCAAAACCCTGGGGTTTGGCAGTTTCGCGTTGGCCTTCCAGAGCCGCAGCGGCAACCCTCGGGAACCATGGCTCGAGCCCGACCTCACGCAGATCATGACGGGGCTTGCCGGGCAAGCCGTGGTGCTGGTGCCGATTGGGTTTCTGTGCGACCACCTGGAAGTCCTGTACGATCTCGACGTGCAAGCCGCCGAGTTCGCCCGCACACTAGGCATCCGCATGGAGCGCGCGCCGACCGTGGGCGACCATCCGCTGTTCGTAGCAATGATGGCTGCGGTGGTACGCGCAAGTCTTGCCTGATGTCAGGTATTTCGGCGAGGTTGGGCTGTTGACGCCAAATAATGGCCGTCGGACTGTAGCGGTGGTAGGGGCCGGGATGGCCGGCCTGGCCAGCGCAAATCGGTTTCTCGAACTGGCCGCCGAAGCGCGCCTCGACCTCGACCTGCACGTCCTTGAGGCAGGGCCCCGCCCCGGACGGGCAATCCGGACACTGCGCCAGGACGGTTTGATAGCTGAGGCGGGCGCGGACTCGTTTTTGACCGAAAACCCGGCAGCCCTGGATCTTGTCCGACGGCTTGGACTCGAGCCGGAGCTGATTTCGGTCGAACAGCGCGACGCTCCCGTCTACGTAGTACGCCGTGGGCGTCTGGTGCCAATTCCGCGTGCCTTCGCGATGCTTGCGCCGTCCAGGCTGCTGCCGGTCTTCGCGAGCCCGATCTTCTCGCTGCGCGGCAAGCTGCGGATGGCGCTGGAACCGCTAATACCCGCGCGTCGCAGCGACGAGGACGAGAGTATCTCCTCGTTTGTCACTCGGCGGCTGGGCCGGGAAACGTTCGAGCGGTTGGTGCAGCCGCTTGCCGGGGGAATTTACGTTGGCGATCCCAGGCGGCTCAGTATCCAGGCGACACTGCCGCGGTTTTGTGCGATGGAGCAGCGCTACGGAAGCCTGTTTCGAGGCCTCAGCGAAGCGCGCCGGCACCCCCGCACGAACAGCGGCGCCCGATGGGGGCTTTTCGCGAGCTTCCGCAATGGGATGGCGGCACTCGTCGATGCGCTGGGAGAAAGGATTGGCAGCGCGCTTCGGACTGGCCTCGAAGTGATGGCGGTCGGACCCGATTCACCGCAGGCCGGATATGAGGGCGCTGCAGAGCGCGAAGCAGCGCACGGGCCGCGATGGCGGCTGCGGCTGGCCGACGGTACGAGCCTGGCTGCGGACGCGGTCGTGCTCGCGGTACCAGCCTATCGGGCCGCCCTGCTCCTTGCGCCTTATCATCGCAGGCTCGCGGATCTTCTGGCGCAAATTCGTTACGTGTCAAGCGCCGTGGTCAATACCTCGTTTCGAACCGAAGATTTCCAGCGCCCGCCAACCGGTTTTGGCGTGGTCGTGCCCGAGCGGGAGCGGCGGCGGGTTCTTGCGATAAGTTTTACCAGCCTCAAATTCGCCGGCCGGGCGCCGCAGGGAACAATCCTGGTGCGCAGCTTTCTCGGCGGAGCATTGAGCCCGGGAATCCTGGCTCTCGACGACGAAGCGATGGTCGCGGCAGTGCTCGCTGATCTGCAGGACTTCTTTGGCGTTCGCGCAAAGCCGTGCTTCGTCGACGTGGCTCGATGGGAAAATGCGATGCCGCAGTATGAGGTCGGCCATCTCCAACGTGTTGCTGAAATCGAACGGGAGATGCGGGCGTTGCCGCGTCTGGCGCTGGCCGGTGCGGCGTATCGCGGAGTCGGGGTTCCCGACGTGATTCGCAGCGGCGAAACCGCTGCCCAGACTCTCTTCTCCAGGCTCGTACCGAAGGCGTAAAGTCTCACCGAGACGGCGATTTGGCGCCTGTCGGAATCCGCGGCAAGCGCCCGACGGTTGTGCCGGTCCTGACGTCGCTCTCACCGCGCTCCGGCACGCGCCAGCTCTACGCCGGTTGAAGGCTGCAGAGTGTTCTCCTGGGGCAAAATAGAGCCGCCAATGCCCGTCGGTGCACCTTGGCCGCGGGTTATCGCGCACGCCGACATGGACGCCTTCTACGCCTCGGTCGAGC